>JAQUQR010000019.1 GCA_028715985.1 Methanocellales archaeon | reverse complement strand
CGTCTATTCCAGCGGTCATGTTCACGGTGTTGTTGACATTGGAGACGTTGTCATAGGCAGTGATGGTGAGATTTTGTAATTCGGCCGTGTTGCCACGGTCTGCTATAATCGTCGCATTGGTCCAGTAATTCCCGCCCTGCTTGACCAGAACAACCTCGTTTAACGTTGAATTGATGGCAGACACGTTAACGGTCGCATTCTTTACTCCAGATTGGCTATCGGTGATAGACGCATTAAGGGTCATCACAGAGTTGTTCGCATACCACTGATTAATGGTGATGGCAGTAACAGAAGGTGCATTCTCATCTATTCCAACGGTCATATTCACTGTGTTGTTGACTAGACTAATATTATCATAAGCAGTGATCGTGAGATTTTGTAATCCGGCCGTGTTGCCACGGTCTGCAATAATCGTCGCATTCGTCCAGTAATCCCCATCCTGCTTGACCAGGATGACCTCGTTTAACGTTGAATTGATGGCAGACACGTTCACCGTGGCATTACTGACTCCGGACAAATCATCAGTGATAGAGGCATTAAGACTCATCACAGAATTATTCAGATACCACTGGTTAACGGTGATGGCAGTAACAGAAGGTGCAGTTGTATCCTTCACCACTGAATTGTTCTGATAGGAGATGACATAATTGGACACATTGTCATACATATTCACTGACACGTTGTAAGATCCGTCAGCAGCACTTGAATTGAGGTAGAAGCTGACGTTCGCAATCTGATCGGCTCCGCCCACTGGGTAGTTAACGGTCGTCGTGTTAATGGTCTCAGTGCTGTTGTATACATTAACCGTGTAGTTGGCTGGATTCAGTTCCGTATACGTGAAGTTCACGTAGAACAGCTCCCCGCTCTCTCTGTAAACCTTCGAGGCAGTTGTCGGCGTATCTATCGTTATCGTTGGATTAGTTGCATCCTTCACCACCGAATTGTTCTGATAAGAAATGTTATAATTCGATAAATTGTCATACATACCAACCGATACATTATAAAATCCGTCAGCAGCACTTGAATTGAGGTAAAAGCTGACGTTCGCGACCTTGTCCGCTCCGCCCACTGGGTAGTTAACGGTCGTCGTGTTAATGGTCTCAGTGCTGTTGTATACATTAACGGTGTAGTTTGCTGGATTCAGTTCCGTATAGGTGAAGTTAACATAGAACAGCTCTCCGCTCTTTCTGTAAACCTTCGCGATATTTGTCGGCGTATCTATCAAGACCGTTGGCGGTGTTCTATCTATTATGAATGATCTTGTTTCTGAAGTATTTACGTTTCCTGCATTATCTGTACAGGTTACATTCCAGTAATGAGTGCCTTCTGCAAACCCTGAAACTGTGTGATTTGTTAGAGTCGCATTTGGGGAGACTATGTTGCTGGCATTCACCACACCATCTATGGTGAGGTTGCAGAGCAGGCTTGTATCAAAGTTGTCGGTTGCAGTCCAGTTGAAGTTTATGGTTGTGGAGTTGGTGTTGTAAGCATTGGATGGGTAGCTCAAATCGATTGTAGGAAGTGTTTTGTCTACATGGAATATCCTAGTGTCTTCTACATGTATCCCATTCATTGTGCAATTTATCGTCCAATTCTGGTTTTGGCCTTCTGCTATTCCGGCTACATTAAAAGTTGCTTCGATTTTATTTGCTGTTGTCTCATTGCTCTGGTTGTAAATACCATTTATATATAGGGAACAGTTTGCTGTTTCAAAACTTATAGAATCATATTTAAAAATAAAAGTGATGTTTCCATCCTTGTCCCAGTATCCATATTCTGGAGATATAAGGTATAAAACGGGCGGCTGTAAAGTTATGTACAAATCAGACGAATTGGCAGAGTTCAGAGCACTATCATTAGCAGCGGCTATTACCTTATAGGTTGTTGAATTACCTATCAGGTTAATGGCTGGACTTAAAACAATTGTTGTTTGAGTGTTATTATCCAAGGTACCGCTGTTACCTACGGAATATAATGTCCCATTTTCATAGTAGATATAAAGTGTGTAATTGATTGTAGGATAGTTTTTATCAATAGCTAGTAAAGTAAGTTGAGGTTGTGCCCTATTTGTTATTGTACCATTTGCTGGAGAAGTAATACTAATACAAAGAATTATACTTGTATTTACACTGAACAAAACTCTGTCGCTTCCGATATTTCCGAGTGTGTCATTTGCATAAACAGTTACGTTATTGTTTCCTTCATTAGCTATTATGTTAACGGTATCTCCCCAAGTAAATGAGGTGTTTGTTCCACCATTTAAAGAGTACCAGCAAGATTGGGCATCTGTACCAATATCTGTATCTAAGGTTAATGAAAGTGTATTGTAAGTTTCATTCTTCGGATTAACAATTGTGACTGTTGGTCCGGTCGTATCCTTCACCACTGAATTGTTCTGGTAGGAGATGACATAATTAGACACATTGTCATACATATTCACCGACACGTTGTAAGACCAGTCGGCAGCACTTGAATTGAGGTAGAAGCTGACGTTCGCAATCTGATCGGCTCCACCTGCAGGATAATTGAGTGTGGTCGTGTTGATGGTCTCAGTGCTGTTGTATACGTTAACGGTGTAGTTGGCTGGGTTCAACTCTGTATAGGTGAAGTTAACGTAGAACAGCTCTCCGCTCTTTCTGTAAACCTTCGAGGCGGTTGTAGGTGTATCTATCGTGATCGCTGGTGATGTCGTATCCTTCACCACTGAATTGTTCTGGTAGGAGATGACATAATTCGAGAAATTATCATACATTCCCACAGATACATTGTAAGACCCATCAGCAGCACTTGAATTGAGGTAGAAGCTGACGTTCGCGACCTTGTTGGATCCGCCCACTGGGTAGTTAACGGTCGTCGTGTTGATGGTAGCAGTGCTGTTGTACACTCTAACCGTGTAGTTGGCTGGACGCTCCTCAGTGTATGTGAAGTTAACGTAGAACAGCTCTCCGCTCTTTCTGT
>JAQUQR010000018.1 GCA_028715985.1 Methanocellales archaeon | reverse complement strand
TCTGAAAGCCAGAAAGCATAGGAATCTGGTCAAGGAGATCAAGCTGGTGATATACAATACGATATCGATAGAGCAGTCAGGAGAGCATTTATGTTCATTCGGATAGAGGTTTTCTACAAGGCCAAATAATTACACTATTTATAAGATACTTGTCAAAATAGTAGTAATTATCTAATTTTTTTTGTCAATTTGTGGTAGGTCTATTTATAAATAATTTGTCAAAATTGGAAAGAGTTATATAGCTGTTCACCCCATACTAATACTAACATGGCAGTATTTGACATAAGCCAATTATCAGACCAAAATCCTTGGTGGGTAGATAAAAACAAGATTTTACAAGATTATCAAATCTCTAGTTTGAGTAAACTACAGTTCCAGTGGGATCCAAAAATTAGACATTATGTAAATTTGGACAAAGACGTGGTTTATACTATCAGAGGCCCAAGGCAAGTTGGTAAAACCACATTGATAAAAATAATTATCAAGGATTTATTAATAAATAAAAAAGTTAAACCCGAGAATATCTTTTTTTGGTCGTGTGAAAGAAATAATTCAGAAGAATTAAACAAAATTTTGCAGACCTACTTTGACTGGGGATTAAGTTCACCTAACGATAGAACGTATATTTTTCTTGATGAAATTTGTGCAGTAAAAGAATGGCCAAAAGAGATAATTCATTTTGCTAATAAAGGATCTTTTAAAAATTGTTCAATTATTCTTACAGGCTCTCATTCAATGGATATTAAACATTCTACTGAACTTATGCCTGGAAGAAGGGGGGGAGATGAAAATGATCCTTTAGATAAAATCTTGTTGCCTATGAAATTTTCTGAGTTTGCAACCTTAGTTTGGCCAGAATTCAAAGAAAAGATGTTTGATTTGAATATTGTTAAGATAATCGATAGGAAAAATAGGATATTTGAATTATTTGATGGAAAAATAAACCAAGACCTAACTAATTTAGCAGTGTACAAAAAGCAGTTAGATAGTTTATTTGAGGTATACCTTCTCACAGGCGGAATTCCTGCTGTGATAAATGAGCTAAAATCAACTGACAAAATCTCTACTCGTTTATTTAATGTTTATCTAACTGCAATTATTGGGGATTTGAATAGGTATGGTTATAAAGAACATTATTTTAAACAGATTGTTAGAGATATCTTCAATTCTCTTTCAAATCCTATCAGCTGGAATAGTTTTACAAAAAGTACGGAAGTAAAATCTCATAACACTGTTCAAGATTACATAACTGCTTTAGAAGAGCTTTATATTGCAAATATTTCCTATCGATGTTCAATACATGATAGAAGGATACACACATTTATGAAAAAATTATACATTCAAGACCCTTTTATCTTCCACGCACTTCACGGGTGGGCAAATAATAAAAAGGATTACTTTACAAACGCTAAAGCAAACATATTGAACTTAGAAATAAAAAGTAAATTAATAGAGAGCGTAGTTTACAATCATCTTTGTCGATTATCGTTTTGGTTGAATCCAAGAGATCTCTTTGATCCAAAGGACAACATATGTTATTATGAAGATAAAAATAAAAAAGAAGTGGATTTCGTTCTTCTATTCGATGAGAAGTTTTATCCTTTTGAGGTAAAATATCAAGCTGATATTGTAAATTCTGATTTCTTCGCTTTCAAATCATTTAATAAAGGGGTTTTGATTACGCGGGATGACTTTGGAACATATAGAAATTATGTGAAGATGCCAATATCGCTATTTTTACTATTAATTTGAATGTGGGGTTCTTAGGGTGGCAACTCTTCGGTCGCTGCGCTCCCTCATCCTCAGTGCTCACCCAAATTGCTATTCTCCGATGTTTGCGCTTACTTATCCACAGCTTATGACGAAAGGATACAGCTTTCTCACGAACTTCTATACATAGGGCGCTATATAGATAGTCGCAAAATAAGGTGTGCTATTCATGTCCATAAGAGAGATCGGGTGTTGCGGCGCATACTGTAAAACTTGTCCTGCATTGACAGATGGAAGCTGTCGCGGGTGCAAGTCGGGGTATGAAAGCGGAGAAAGGGACCTTGATAAGGCCAAATGCAAGATGAAGGTGTGCTACTTCAGGGAAAGAAAATTGGAAACCTGCGCCGATTGCCCTGATTATGCCTCCTGCGGGATGATCCAAGGTTTGTATAACAAAAAAGGATACAAATATAAGAAATACAGGCAATCGATCGAATTCATCAGAGAAAACGGATATGGCGACTTTATAAAAATAGCTGATACTTGGAAAGGCCCCTATGGCAAATTGGCCATTCTTAAACGGTGAATTGCAAACTTCTAAATAGCTATCGAACGCTCTGCAAAACCGCACCCAAATACTTAGAGCCTTCATCAGAGATAACGGCGCGTAGCGCCTCTATGTCTGCCTCGACCACCATTGGCTTGCCACAAACGCCTATCACCTCTTCGGGATCCTTCAATAGATGCCCCGTGGTGACGCAAACAACGCGCTCGTCCGGCTGGATCACACCTTCCCCCCTCAATTTTTTGAGACCTGCGATGGATGCTGCGCTGGCAGGCTCCACACCGATGCCCTCAAGGCGGGCGAGACTTTTTTGCGCCTCGATGATTTCGTCGTCTGATACCTTTTCGGCTATACCACCCGAATTGTATATCGCACGAAGCGCTTTCGGCGCGTTCACCGGATCGCCGATTCTTATGGCAGAGGCAATGGTCTCCGGATGTTTCTCAGGTACGATTTTCCTGGCGCCTTTACTAAAAGCATCAACGATGGGACGCGCTCCCTCCGCTTGAATGCCCGTCATCCTGGGAATTTCATCGATGATGCCAAATCGCTTGAACTCTGAGTCGCATCCCTTGTCCATGACGTTCGATCTCTTTGTTCTAGGACACTGCTTGAGCAAGGTCTCGATGCCTATCGTGAGTGGGGCTCCTCGATATCTTGAACCCTGTGATGACCTGCCTCTG
>JAQUQR010000017.1 GCA_028715985.1 Methanocellales archaeon | reverse complement strand
TATTTTGATCTACAGCAATGAGTCGCCCCAAGGTCTCCTAGGCGATGTTAACAATGATGGCGTGGTGAACGTGCTCGATGCGACCAAGGTGAAGAACCGTGCCGGCAACCCCTTCTATCCCCTGGATAACGAATGGGCCGCAGATGTCAACAGCGACGGCATCATAAACGTGCTCGATGCGACGAAGGTGAAGAACCGTGCCGCAGATCCGAACTATCCCTGGTAATGGGCGGTAACAAAAAAAGAAAAGAAAAACAAAAACAGACCCTGAAAGTGATGAATAATTGAGAAGGTAAAAGAGAATGAGAAAAAGCACGCCTTTGTTGATGTTGTCATGCCTTGCCATCGCACTGCTGCTCTTAGCCTCTCCGGCCCAGGCATCGACGACCTGGTACGTGGATGATGACGGAGGTGCGGACTTCACCACCATTCAGGATGCGGTGAATGCCTCCACTGAGGGGGATACGATCATCGTGAGAGATGGCACCTATTACGAGAACGTGGTGGTGAACAAGTCGTTAACGATCAGATCGGAGAACGGCTCTGATTTTACAACCGTTCAGCCTTCAGCAGCAGCTGGATTTAAAATAACCGCAGATTACGTGAACATAAGCGGGTTTACGGTTAAAGGTCAAGGCCCTTATACCTACGATCCTGAGTGGCTAGGGAAGGTGATAAGTCACGGCTTTGATATTGACCATTCTAACTATTGCACGATCACGGAAAACACGGCATTATGTTGTGGCTACGGCATCCACGTCGGCTGGTATTCAGACAACAACACGGTATCACATAACAACTGCAGCTGGAATAGAGACCACGGTATCAAGCTGGATTATTCTGATAATAACACCATCTCACACAACATCTGCCGGGGAACCTGGCATGATGACAACATCGACCTGACTGCATCTACAAACAACGTCATCTCAGACAATATCTGTATCGACGGCTGGGATGATGGCATTTACCTATCAGGCTCCTCATACAATACGATCGTGAATAACACCTGCGAGAACAATGCTGAAATCGGTATTCACCTTACGGGACCCTCAAATACAATATTGAACAACACCATATCGATAAACAGCAGCAGGACACAACAGGGCGGCATCACGTTATGCGGTAATAACACGGTCATGTACAACACGATCACGTATACGGCATATAATGTCACCTACAACATTGAAACGTTAGGCAATGGTGGCATCTGCAGTGGTGAGAACAGTATCATATACCTCAATAGTAACCTAGATAATGTGGGGTACGGCTCTTCCGCAAATATCTGGAACTCCACTGAGATGATAACGTATACTTACAACGGGAACACCTACACGAACTACCTCGGCAACTACTGGGGTAAGTACAATGGAACAGATGCAGACGGCGACGGAATAGGAGATACGCCCTACTACATCGAAAGCACGGAATATGACTACTATCCACTGATGGAGCCCTTCGAGCATTACTTTGGACTCCTCGGCGACGTGAACAATGATGGCGTGGTGAACGTGCTCGATGCGACGAAGGTGAAGAATCGTGCCGGGAACCCCTTCTATCCCCTGGATAACGAATGGGCCGCAGATGTCAACAGCGACGGCATCATAAACGTGCTCGATGCGACGAAGGTGAAGAACCGTGCCGCAGATCCGAACTATCCTTGGTAATGGGCGGGTGCGGTGATGTGCCGTACATAGGCGGTAACAAAAACAGAAAGAAAATGCAATGAGAAAAACACGCATAACAGCGATTTTACCACCCTAAAACTCTAGATATTCCCAGTTGATTACAGGGAAAACCCTAAACTGATTGCCTGAAACGTGGTAATGGTCCTAGCTACCAGAATTTGCCAGTACCGTATATATATAAAATTTTTTACATACCGAATAGAATAATCAAGCATAACAGAAAACTATTTATATCAAATAGTATGTATTTGCATATCGGAGGTGGAGACGCCAAAAAAGCGAAGCGATGGAGATTGGGAAGGGGGGATGGCACTTGCAATGCTGTTGGTTATGCATTGCAGGTGGGACCGAGGTTGAGCGATAAAGAATTTGGAAGGTGAATCTATTTTAGAAGGTAAAAAAATGAGAAGAAATATGGGAAAATATGTGGCAATGCTTCTATGCATTGCATTGGTGAGTTCTGTGATGCCAGCTTCGGCGGCGACGGACCATGTCAAAGTGACAAAATACGCAGCCAATAACTACTCTACTGTGGAGAGCACTACAACGCTGACTATGGAGCAGATGAACAGCACTCTCCCAGTTTACGGAGATGGTGTAACGGACTACCTCCATCAGGGACCAATCTTCGAAAGCGAATGGTATGATACCAATTGCCCGATATATGAAAAATACGCCAATTATACCACGGTGCAATACTATGGTGATCATTCAGACATGGGAGACTACGACATTTGGGACACAAGTGAAACGATGAACTTCAAAACTAAAGGAGCTCCAATGGGAACAGATGTCAAAGACCTGTGTGAACTGGTGGGAGGAATGGATCTGGGTGACGAAATAAAGATTCGTGCCAGTGACAGTCTCGCAAGGTGGTTCAACTACACGAACGCCTACAACGACCACGGCGATGAAACGCTGGACAATAGGCAGGGACCGATGGTCCTGGCATGGTATGCCTATGATAATATGAGCGGAGAAGGCGGGTATAATGGTTATTATAGTGGAATACGACTCGTGTTCTTTGCTAACACCACCACCAATGTAACTGTCAAAGTAGATGGGGGAGAAGAGGAGAGAACCCTGCATGTATTCGGCAACTGGGACATGCATGAATGCTTGGCTCCCTGGTACAGGTATAACTACAGCGGCACGTATCCCTCTACAAACGGGCTCTCGGTAAAGTACGTCGATAATCTCTCGATCTACCCGCCGCATCTGCACGATTTCAATGATACAGGGGATACTGTGGGATGGGCATTCGGAACACAATTTTCAAGTATACCCACGAATCCTAGCGACCCAAGCACCGAGTTCGATCCGACTGCGTATGCCAACATCACAGCCGATGACGGCATATTCCAGAGCGCTATAGCTAGTAAAAACAACAACTACGCAGCACATCGGTTCAACTTCAGCATCAACACCAGCACGAATAGCGATGGACCCATAGCAAACATCGAGAAGCTCAATGTTACCTGGAACGGTATAGGGACACGCCCCAGTCACGATGGTGCAACGCTTTACATCTGGAACGGCACGGGATACGAACCACTGGATAGCAACGAAGACAGTTCAGAAGTATGCCTGACCAAAGAGATCACATCCGACATCAGCAACTACGTCAATTCAGGCAACGTGACGGTACTTGTGATACAAAACGGCAAAACCCGGCCTGGGGATACATCTACACTTCAGACCGATTACGTCAGTCTGGAAGTTGCCCACCATCACTGATCCAGCGAAGCTGGGGGAAACAGGGCACAAAAGAACAAATTTTCCCCCTTTTTTCTTTTTTTTGGATTCTCAGTTGACTAGTTGATTATGGGAAAATCTTAAGCTGACATTAAACGGCATAATCATTCATAACCAAAAGGTATTTATATGGAATGGTAAATATCTGCATATAGCAAATAGCAATCTTGTCGCCAAATGACAATATTGTCGGCAAATGGTAGCTGTTTGCATCTCGAAGAAGAAGCCGATGAAAGGCGACGAGATGGGAATTCCCCATTTGGGGAACAGTTTGAAAGGAGATAAAAGAACATGAAAAAAATGATATTGGTTTGTACGATCGCACTGCTATGTGCGATGCTGGTGATGCCAACGGCATCAGCGGCAGATGTGATAGTCTGGGAATACACCGGAGCTAATAATCCGTCTCGTGCCGAGCGTCTACCAGATGGCAATACGCTGATTGCTGATAGTGGCAATGATCGTGTCATTGAGGTGGCCCCAGACGGCACCATCGTCTGGGAATATACTGGTGGCTGGCCACAGGCTGCTCATCGCTTGTCAAATGGCAATACGTTGATTTCTGATTTTGATGAAGACTTCTATCCTTTTGTCAAAGAGGTGGCCCCGGATGGCACCATCGTCTGGCAATACAGCACTGGACTGAACAATCCAATAGATGCTGATCGCTTGCCAGATGGCAATACGTTGATTACTGACTGGGGCGATGAATATCCTTTTGTCATTGAGGTGGCCCCGAACGGCACCATCGTCTGGGAATACAGCACCGGACTCTTCTGGCCAAGCGAAGCTGATCGCTTGCCAAACGGCAATACGTTGATTTCTGATACTGACAATAGTCGTGTCATTGAGGTGGCCCCAGACGGCACCATAGTCTGGCAATACAGCGGCGCCAACGCATTCGATGCTGATCGCTTGCCAGATGGCAATACGTTGATTGCTGATGTCGCTTCACCTCGTTTCATTGAAGTAGCTCCTGACGGCACCATCGTCTGGGAGTACATCACTGGAGAGTTAGATTTTCCGATCAGTGTCGAACGATTGTCAAACGGGAATACATTGCTTGTCGATCTGTATCTTAACGAAGCCGGCCTCGTCTTTGAAGTAGGCACGCCGATACCTGCTGACTGGAACCTCACCCTAACCGGTGAGCTCACCGACACCATCAATCGCACCTCCTTCGAAGAAGGTGCAGCCTGTCACAACGCCAGCTGGAATGACGGCACCAACACGTGGGCCGGCATTCCCTTGTGGCGTCTGGTCGGCTGGGTGGACGATCT
>JAQUQR010000016.1 GCA_028715985.1 Methanocellales archaeon | reverse complement strand
GTGACATCATTTTTGCAAACGTCACCTTCAACGCAGTTGGCACTGCTGGCAGCTCAACTCCCCTAAACCTTCATATCACCACGTTAAAAAATACCGGCTATAATAGCATCCCGGCAACGGTGATCAATGGCTCATTTACCCTAGAATCCGCTGGGATTCCCTGGGACGCCTATCTCGTCCCTTCGGATAGCACGGGTGACTATAATGAAGATACAGAAGTCGAGCTCTGGGTGGACTATGATGACACAGGCTTGACATACGGTGCCCTTGCCTACCAGTTTGACCTTCACTTCGATCCGAACTGCGTGAACGTCACTTCAGCAGACTTCAGCACCAGTCCCTTCGGCTCCCACATGTTCACCCCCTACGCTCCCGGCGTGGTTCAAGTCCTGGAGGACAACTATTTAACCATGGTCCCCCTTTCTTCAGGCACCTACAAGCTGGCAACCCTCACCCTGCACGGTGAATGTCTGGAGGACGGCACCTCGGACCTCTTGTTCGATCCAACCTGGTGCACCGTATCTGACACCGATGGCAATCCCATAGAGAACAGATACACGAACGGCACCTATGCCTGCATAGGACCAGAATCTGATACCGGTGGACCTAATACTCCAACCCCCACTCCAACCCCTACTCCATCTCCTTCACCTTCACTTACGCCAACCCCCACTCCTACCCCACCTCCACCTTCATCTCCAGCACCCCTGCCAACCAGAGAAGTAACTCCCTTGCCTACACCGGAAATTCCCGGTTTTGAGTCCCTTTTCGCATGCTTCGCTTTGCTTATAGCTTCTCTCTTCCTGCTCCGCATGCGGGGAGATTTGCAATGAAATTCCACATTGATAAAAAAGAAATATGTAAAATTTTTACTACACGATTTACCTTTCTCTCATTTTTACTGGTATTGGGGTTTGCATTGTCGATTACGCAAGCATCAGCAACCACGACCGTTTCTATTGCCAACATCTCTTCTCAACCCAGTGGCACTGTAACTGCCCCTATATTAATCAGTAACGTGCAAAATTACAGCACCGGCACCATAAACATTTCGTATGTTCCTGAAGTGGTTCACATTACTGGTATTTCTAGCGGCCCCTACTCAACCGTTATTGCCTGGAGCATCGACAATACCACCGGCATCGCCAGAATATCTGCCTGGAACATAGCAGGGGTGAGCGGTGACATCATTTTTGCAAACGTCACCTTCAACGCAGTTGGCAGTGCTGGCAGCTCAACTCCCTTAAACCTTCATATCACTACGTTAACAGATATCGACTATCATAGCATCCCGGCAACGGTGATCAACGGCTCATTTACCCTAGAATCCGAGGAGGTTCCCTGGGACGCCTATCTCGTCCCTTCGGATAGCCCGGGTGACTATAATGAAGATACAGAAGTCGAGCTCTGGGTGGACTATGATGACACAGGCTTGACATACGGTGCCCTTGCCTACCAGTTTGACCTTCACTTCGATCCGAGCTGCGTGAACGTCACCTCGGCAGACTTCAGCACCAGTCCCTTCGGCTCCCACATGTTCACCCCCTACGCTCCCGGCGTGGTTCGAGTCCTGGAGGACAACTACCTAACCATGGTCCCCATTTCTTCAGGCACCTACAAGCTGGCAACCTTAACGCTGCACGGTGAATGTTTGACGGACGGCACCTCGGACCTCTTGTTCGATCCAACCTGGTGCACCGTATCTGACACCGATGGCAATCCCATAGAGAACAGATACACGAACGGCACCTACACGTGCACGGGACTTGAACTGGAAATAATTGACACCGGTGCACCAGATAATCCGTGCCCCTCTGTTTCTGGCACGTATGAGGGAACTCTCAGGATTCGTCCAAGCTCTGACTTTAACGTGAGCTGTCTCTACACATACCCCTGCCTAGGAACCGGAGGACACACCGAATACGTGAAAATTGAAAACAGCTCGTGGAACGTAACTGCAAATTGGGCAGGGTACCAAGGCGATTGGCATAATGTCTCTTTTGACGAGCCTTTCACGCTAAAGGCAGGTGAAACTTACAATTATACGATAATAACTGGCTCTTATCCACAGGTAATACACGAACGGGACTATACAACGCTGGATGGCAGTTTTATCCACTGCACTGGATTTATAGACGCAAATGGAAAAACTTACGACAATTGGATTCCAGCTATACGGCTTTCGAAGTGATAAGAAATGAAAAAGGATATGTTGTTGGTAATGTCATGTCTTGGAATCGCACTGCTACTCTCAGTGATGCCTGTACAGGCAATCGGACCGACGACAGAGGTGCACGTGGTAAAGTATGCCCCTGATGGCGAGACGATACTGAACGAGACGAATGTGACTTATCAGTGGATGAGAGATAATCTGCCGGTGCTGGGAGACGGGGTGACGCATTACTACCATCAGGGACCTGTCTTTTTTGATTACAACGATCCGTGGAATCCCGATCCGTGGAATCCTGCTGAGGATATAAACGTAAAGAGCTGGGATTTTGGACCTGTGAAAGGGACGGATATCAAAGACTTGTGCGATTTAGTGGGTGGCATGTCCCCTGGCGATGAGGTGAAGATCTCGGCTACTGGTGATTTCGACAGGTGGTTCCACTATACAAACGACAGGTGGTTCAATTACACCAACGTCTACAACAACCGCGATAATGAAACGCTGAACAGCAGGCAGGGCTCGATGGCTCTCTGCTGGTATAATGGTGGGGGCTGGTATAACGGCGAGGAGTCGATTACCAGTGAGCCTCAGGGTGCGGGGTATCCCGATACCGGCTATTTCACAGGCATGAGGCTCATTTTCTTTGCGGATAACAGCACGAATCCCTGGGGTTATCATGTATTCGGGAACTGGGATATGCACGAGTGCATGGATGAGGAATACTGGCATTATTACGATGGTTGCCTGGGTTTCGATGGATATCCATCAAGCAGTGGGCTCTCAGTGAAATGGGTCAGTGACATAATAATTTACAGCAATGAAAGTCCATCAGACACAACAACCCCCACGATCTCCATCACGTACCCAGCAAGCGGACAGGTATTCTCGACCGATACCATAACCGTCAACGGAACCGCCTCGGATAACATCGCTTTAAGCAAAGTGGAAGTAAAGCTCAATTCCGGAAGTTGGCAGACGGCAACGGGAACAACCTCCTGGAGCCAATCGGTAACCCTTGCCAACGGCTCAAACACCATATATGCAAGGGCAACCGACACATCATACAATACTGGAGAAACCTCGATAACGGTCACCTACAACCCACCATCAGACACAACACCCCCAACGATCTCCATCACGTGCCCAGCAAGCGGACAGGTATTCTCAACTTCCACCATAACGGTTACAGGAACTGCTTCAGATAACATCGCTTTAAGCAAAGTGGAAGTAAAACTCGGATCGGGAAGTTGGCAGACGGCATCTGGAACAACCTCCTGGAGCCAATCGGTAACCCTTGCCAACGGCTCAAACACCATCTATGCAAGGGCAACCGACACCTCAGAAAATACCAATGAAACCTCGGTAACGGTCACCTACAACCCACCAGACACAACAACCCCCACGATCTCCATCACGTACCCAGCAAGCGGACAGGTATTCTCGACCGATACCATAACCGTCAACGGAACCGCCTCGGATAACATCGCTTTAAGCAAAGTGGAAGTAAAGCTCAATTCCGGAAGTTGGCAGACGGCAACGGGAACAACCTCTTGGAGTAAATCGGTAACCCTTGCTGAAGGCTCAAACACCATCTATGCAAGGGCAACCGACACCTCAGAAAATACCAATGAAACCTCGATAACGGTCACCTACAACCCACCAGATATACAAGGGCTCTGCGGCGACGTGAACAACGACGGCGTGGTGGACGTGCTCGATGCGACGAAGGTGAATAACCGTGCCGGCAACCCGAACTATCCCCTGGATGACGAATGGGCTGCGGATGTCAACTGCGACGGCATCATAAACGTGCTCGATGCGACGAAGGTGAAGAACCGTGCAGGTAACCCTTCTTATCCCTTAAGCTGTTGTACTGGCTATTCTCCTTTTTGTATCCTGATCGGTGGTGCATACTGTTGTACATAGGCGGTAACAAAAAAGAAAGAAATGAAATGAGAAAAAGCAGCATAACCTCGATTTTACTCCTCTTAAAAATCATAAATGTTCTCAATTGACTATGGGAAGGAAAAGCCCTACGCTGGCTATCGAACGGTAGAATAATTCATAACCGAAAGTCCTTTATATAACCTAGTAACTACTGTATATTGCCAAATAGTAATATTGTCGATAAATGGCAATATTATCACAAATGTAACCATCTCATAGTAGATTGAAGAACCGTATAAAAAGCTACGCGATGGAAATTAGGTGAGGGTGGTATTGGCAATGCTAGTATGCTATGCATTGCAGGTGGGACTGCAATTAAGTGATAAAGAATTTAGAAGATGCGGGAATATGAAAAGGATAATACGTATCTATTTAGAAGATGAGGGAATATGGAAAAGATAATACGTATCTTTTGTACAATCGCATTGGTAAGTGCGATTATAGCGAGTTCGGCGATGCCTGCTTTGGCGACGACACAGGTCAACGCAACAAAATCCGCAGCTAGGGCGTTCAGAGGGGAAATTATTGCCAACCCCCCAACTGCTGCTGCAGCTGCTGCAAACGTTCCAAATAACACATTCGGTTCGACGAGTAACATCACAGAAGATGACGTGATATTCCAGTGCGACTTCAACGATGCATCGAACTGGTATAACCCAAGCTGGAATTACCGCAAATTGATAACCATCGACCACACCAAGGTCGATAATGTAGATACTCCCTCCACCACCTACGCCAACTTTCCCGTTCTGATCAAT
>JAQUQR010000015.1 GCA_028715985.1 Methanocellales archaeon | reverse complement strand
ACGCCAACACCCACGCCAACACCCACGCCAACACCCACGCCAACACCCACGCCAACACCCACGCCAACACCCACGCCAACACCCACGCCAACACCCACGCCAACACCCACGCCAACACCCACGCCAATACCCACGCCAACACCCAAACCAACTCCCATGTCAACAATAAGACCAACATTGGCGCCGACATCAGCACCCACACCAACACCAAGCGTACCGGGCTTTGAGGCAACCTTCGCAATCATTGCGCTCCTGGTGGTCACATATTTGATTAAACGAGAGGAATAAAAATGAAATGGCAAGCACTTTTTGGGATTTCACTGTTTCTGCTGTTGATACTGTTCACTTGTCCTGTTCAAGCAGCTGGACCAACAACAGAGGTTCATGTGATAAAGTATACAGCGGATGGAAAGATCTTGAAAGAGACGACGGTGACTTATCAGTGGATGGAAGCAAATTTACCGATTTATGGTGACGGGGTAACACATTATTATCATCAAGGGCCTGTCTTTGAGGGTGATAAATGGGACCCAAACGAAACGACGAACTTTAAAGATAGGGGGGCAGTGAAAGGTACGAATATCAAAGACCTGTGTGAACTGGTGGGGGGGATGTCGCTTGGCGACGACGTAATGGTCCATGCGCCAGATGGCTACCATGTGGAATTCGGCTATAACACTGTCTATGAACCGCAACCCAGGCAGGGTCCGCTGGTTCTATGTTGGTATGTTGGCGAAGACTCGCCAGTAGGTGAACGTCAGGGCATTGGATACCCCCCTGGCTTTTTTATGGGAATGCGACTCGCGTTCTTTGCTGACGATTCTGTCAATTCTGAGCATAAATACGTCTTCGGCAACTGGGACATGCACGAGTGCATACCGGCACAAAGTCAGCACTTCTACGGAGACCTGTATCCCTCAACGAATGGGCTATCGGTGAAATGGGTCGATGAGATAAGGATTTACAGTGGGGGATATACAGGTACAGGCGAAGAGCCGAATACGGAAACATCTGCACCTGCCGCACTAGGGTCTGAGTATTTATTTGTGATTGCAGGATTGCTGATTGCTGGATTGCTGTTGGTTTTTTATGTACTGAGGAGGAGAAATGATGGGCGAGAAAGATCAAAATAAACTCATCATTTTCGCCATTGCGGCGATATGCCTCTGTGCTATTGCTGCGGTTGTCCTATATGCAAATCCATTTTTTGAAGAGGAGCAGATCAACTGGAACGTGACGTTGGTTGGCAGTAGAGGAGAGACAAAAGTCGTCACCTTTGACGAAATCAAAAAAATGCCCTCTTACGAGGGTTATGGCGGATTCTTTACAACCGTTGGTATAAAACACGGTCCTTTTAAATGTGAGGGAGTTCCCGTAGAAGATCTATGTAACCTTGTTGGTGGTGTTGGACCTTCAAACACGGTCTGGGTATATGCGCCTGACGGATACTTAATGGTCTTTGACTACGACCAGTTAAAGGGAGATTTTAACACTTACGATCCAGCAACTCTGAGGGAAGTGCCACACGGCGACTTGAAGATCGTATTAGTATATAAACAGGATGGTGCGTACCTCTCTGATGACTATGGTAGGCCGCTCAGGATTGCTATCCTCACACCACGAGATAAACTTATGATTGAGGGGAGTTACTGTGTCAAGTGGGTGGATAGGATAGAGGTTAAATAAGGACCTGGTAGGGATTAACTAAATAAGAATGGATAGATAGATGATGGATGAGTAAGTGGATAGAGATTCCAAGATGAAAGTGGTTGGGCAGGGTAGAGATTCAAAGATGAAAGTGAGACATATCCTAACTCTTGTAACAATTGTTGCTGTGGCTCTGATTATGGCGATGTACCTTTCACATAGCCAGACAGAAGAAGCCAAATTGAAAGTAATCTATGCGGGAAGCCTCATTGTGCCCTTCGAAGAGATGGAAAGCCAGTTTGAAGAGTTGCATCCGGGCGTCGATGTGCAGGTAGAGGGGCATGGAAGTATTCAGGCGATCAGATATGTAACAGACATCCATAAGGAATACGATGTAGTCGCCGTTGCAGATGATTCCTTGATCCCAGATATGATGTATCCGGAATATGCTGACTGGTACGTAAGATTCGCAACAAACCAGGTGGTCCTCGCTTATACCAACAGTAGCAAATATGCAGAGGAGATAAACGAATCTAACTGGTATGAGGTTCTCGCTAGACCTGGTGTAAAATTCGGCTTCTCAAATCCCATGTTAGATGCATGCGGCTACAGAACGCTGACGCTAATCCAGCTCGCTGAACTGTATTATGGTAATCAAACCATCTTTGACGATCTTATCATGCGCAATTTCGACCCGAAGATACAGGTTACTGAAGATGGCGGTACTTACACGGTGATTGTGCCCGATGTATTTGAGCCACAGGGTGATAAAATTTCAGTCCGGGGTGGAAGCCTGCAGCTACTGGCACTGCTCGATTACGCTGGTATTGACTACGCTTTCGAATACAAGAGCGTAGCTCAGCAACACGATTTAAGGTATTTGGAGTTACCTGCCCAGATAGACTTGAGTTCGCCTGAATATGGGGATATCTATGGGAAAGTCACAGTTATGCTGGGATTTCAACGATTCGCATCCGTGGGGGTTGAGCGTATCGGCATACCTATCTTCTACGGGTTTACCATACCGAAAAACGCACCAAATCAAGAGCTTGCCTTGGAGTTTGTGAAATTTGTGCTGAGCGAGGGGGGGCAGAGCATCCTCCGAGACAAATATCAGCCTCTGGTCACTCCGGCCGTGGATAATCTGGATAAACTACCCCCTGAACTCAGGGATGTGGTTGTGCAAGAAATAAAATAAGATAAATAAATAAATCGTCTGGAAAATTCAAGAAACGAAGCCCATGGAAAAACCCACCCAAGATTGCCTTGGATAAGATAAAAGAAAGCTTGCATAGATTTGGAAGCCTGTGCTTGTCAAGAGGTACTCCAGCTCAGAGTTCATGCATACCATCGATTTTACTCCTTCTTGAAATCATAAATATCCCCAGTTGATTATTGGAAAACCCTAAACTGGTTATCGAATGGTACCATCATTCATAACAGAAAACTATTTATATCAAATAGTATGTATTTGCATATCGGAGGTGGAGACGCCAAAAAGCGAAGCGATGGAGATTGGGAAGGGGGGATGGCACTTGCAATGCTGTTGGTTATGCATTGCAGGTGGGACCGAGGTTGAGCGATAAAGAATTTGGAAGGTGAATCTATTTTAGAAGGTAAAAAAATGAAAAGAAATAGGGGAAAATATTTGGCAATGCTTCTATGCATTGCATTGGTGAGTTCTATGATGCCTGTGCAGGCATATACGACAGAAGTCACAGTGACAAAATACGCAGCCAATAACTACTCCACTGTGATGAACACTACAACGCGGAACTACGCGTGGATGCGGGATAATCTGCCCGTTATGGATGAAGACAACCTTTATACCACTAATTACACGCACCACTATTTCCAAGGACCTACCTTTGATCCAGTCAATCCCTGGGACCCACCAGAAGAAGTCAACGTGGAGAGCAGGGATTATGGAGCTGTGGCCGGGACGGATGTCAAGGACCTGTGCGAGTTAGTGGGAGGAATGGAGACTGGTGACGAAATACAGGTTCGTGCCAGTGACAGTTTCAACAAGTGGTTCAACTACGCCGTCGCCTACAACGACCACGGCAATGAAACGCTGGACAGCAAACAGGGACCGATGGTCCTAGCATGGTATAACGGCAATGAGTCGATTACCGGTGAGCATCAGGGCGTGGGCTATCCTGATACGGGCTATTCTGTGGGCATGAGGCTCCACTTCTTCGCTGACAACAGCACGAATCCCGATCATTATCATGCATTCGGCCTCTGGGACATGCACGAGTGCATTGATGAGGAATACTGGCATTACTATCTTGACGGTACTCCTGAAAATGGTACATATTGGCCATCCTCAAGCGGTCTATCGGTGAAATACATTAATCAATTAAATATCTACCCGCCGCATCTGCATGATTTCAACGATACAGGGGATACAGTGGGATGGGCGTTCGGAAAACAAGTTTCTTCAACAAAACCCAGCACCAACAATGTTCCAAGCACTGAGTTCAATTCGACTGCGTATGCCAACATCGCAGACGATGACGGGGTATTCCAGAACGATACAGCTACCAGCGGCTACGCAGCACATCGGTTCAACTTCAGCATCAACACCAGCACGAATAGCGATGGACCCATAGCAAACATCGAGAAGCTTACTATCACGTGGAACGGCAGGGGCTGGCACGACAACCCGAATGTTAATTACCAAGGTGCATATCTTTACATCTGGAACGGCGCGAGCTACGAAGAACTTGATAACAGCTACCAGGATAGCAACGAAGTGACTTTGACCGGCGAGATTACATCCGACATCAGCAGCTATATCAATTCAGGCAATGTGACGGTACTTGTGAGACAAGAAGACAAAACTTTCTATTCACTGTACTACTCTCACATTCAGACCGATTACGTCAGTCTGGAAGTTGCCCACCATCACTGATCCAGCGAAGTTGGGGGAAACAGAGCACAAAAGAACAAATTTTCCCCCTTTTTTCTTTTTTTGGATTCCCAGTTGACTAGTTGATTATGGGATAAACCTTAAGCTGGCATTAAACGGCACAATCATTCATAACCAAAATCTATTTATATGGAATGGTAAATATCTGCATATAGCAAATAGCAATCTTGTCGCCAAACGGCAATATTGTCGGCAAATGGTAGCTGTTTGCATATCGAAGAAGAAGCCGATGAAAGGCGACGGGATGGGAATTCCCCCTTTGGGGAACAGTTTGAAAGGAGATAAAAGAACATGAAAAAACGATATATATATATGGTTTGTACGATCGCACTGCTATGTGCGATATTGGTGATGTCAACAGCATCAGCGGCAGATGAGATAGTCTGGGAATATACCGGAGCTGCTGCCCCACTGTCTGCCGAGCGACTACCGAATGGCAATACGTTGATTGCTGATACAGGCAATTTTAAGGTCATTGAAGTGACCCCGGACGGCACCATCGTCTGGGAATATCTTTGCACTGGCGCCCTAGGCCCAAGTGATGCTGATCGCTTGCCAAACGGCAATACGTTGATTACTATGTTTGGTGACGAATTTTGGATAGGTCATGTCACTGAGGTGACCCCCGGCGGCGTCATCGTCTGGGAATACAGCGGAGATGTCAACTATTTGGATGCCGATCGCTTGCCGGATGGCAATACGTTGATTGCAGATTTTCAGGATCGTGCCTTTGAAGTGGACCCAGACGGCATCATCGTCTGGGAATACGCAAACCCCTACGAATCGTGTACGGTGGAAGTCGATCGCTTGTCAAATGGCAATACGTTGATTGCCACATGGGTGGGTGTTATGGAGGTGACTCCTGCTGGCACCATCGTCTGGCAATACCCCGACGCCGGAAGCTTCGGAGGGGATGCTGATCGCTTGCCAGATGGCAATACACTGATTAGTGATGCTAATAATAATCGTGTCATTGAGGTGGACCCAGCCGGCACCATCGTCTGGGAATACATCACCGGAGGAGAGCCGACCACTGTCGAACGATTGTCAAACGGCAATACATTGATTTGCGATCCCGTTCTTAACCTCGTCTTTGAGGTCAGCACGGTGGTCCCTGACTGGAACCTCACCTTAACCGGTGAAGTCACCGACACCATCAATCGCACCTCCTTCGAAGAAGGTGCAGCCTGTCACAACGCCAGCTGGAATGACGGCACCAACACGTGGGCCGGCATTCCCTTGTGGCGTCTGGTCGGCTGGGTGGACGATCT
>JAQUQR010000014.1 GCA_028715985.1 Methanocellales archaeon | reverse complement strand
GGTAACCCTTGCCAACGGCTCAAACATCATCTATGCAAGGGCAACCGACACATCATACAATACTGGAGAAACCTCGATAACGGTCACCTACAACCCACCACCAGACACAACAACCCCCACGATCTCCATCACGTGCCCAGCAAGCGGGCAGGTATTCTCGACCGATACCATAACCGTCAACGGAACCGCCTCGGATAACATCGCCTTAAGCAAAGTGGAAGTAAAGGTTGGATCAGAAAGTTGGCAGACGGCATCTGGAACAACCTCCTGGAGCAAACAGGTAACCCTTGCCAACGGCTCAAACATCATCTATGCAAGGGCAACCGACACATCATACAATACTGGAGAAACCTCGATAACGGTCACCTACAACCCACCACCAGACACAACAACCCCCACGATCTCCATCACGTGCCCAGCAAGCGGGCAGGTATTCTCGACCGATACCATAACCGTCAACGGAACCGCCTCGGATAACATCGCCTTAAGCAAAGTGGAAGTAAAGCTCAATTCCGGAAGTTGGCAGACGGCAACGGGAACAACCTCCTGGAGCACCTCGGTAACCCTTGCCAACGGCTCAAACATCATCTATGCAAGGGCAACCGACACATCATACAATACTGGAGAAACCTCGATAACGGTCACCTACAACCCACCACCAGACACAACAACCCCCACGATCTCCATCACGTGCCCAGCAAGCGGGCAGGTATTCTCGACCGATACCATAACCGTCAACGGAACCGCCTCGGATAACATCGCCTTAAGCAAAGTGGAAGTAAAGCTCAATTCCGGAAGTTGGCAGACGGCAACGGGAACAACCTCCTGGAGCACCTCGGTAACCCTTGCCAACGGCTCAAACATCATCTATGCAAGGGCAAACGACACCTCAGATAATACCAATGAAACCTCGGTAACAGTTACTTACAATCCACTAACCTTTGACACAGGCTCTGGCACCTACCCCTCCATCTCAGGAACGCACAACGGCACCCTCACACCATCATCTAATGTCAATGTTTCCCACATGTATACCTACCCATGTGCTGGAACGGGCGGACATGCGGAATACGTTAAAATATGGAATTCGACATGGGATACAACCGCAACCTGGAGCGGTTACAGCGGAGATTATCACAACCTAACCTTTGACGAACCTTTCATATTACGAGCGGGCGAGACGTACAACTACATGATCAAAACAGGCTCCTATCCGCAGATAGTACATGCAACCAGTAAAGCCGTCACTGGTGGAACGATTACTTGCACAGAGTTTGTTGATGTAAACGGTGTCACCTATGACGACTGGATTCCTGCGATTAGGTTAGGGTAAAACACCTGTTTTGCAGTAGCATTAAAAATACAAATGCCGTAATCATGAAATCATAAAACATCCCGTAACTCTTGGTTTAAAATCTTAAAAAAACATCTAATTAAGAATAAAAATATCAGATATTAGTTACTATTTTTTAATATCCTATCTAACCCAATCAAACCTTTAATAATTGTTTGAATTTTTGCCTGAAATGCGGTAAAAATGCTATTTCATTCAGGGTTTCATAACTATAGCTACCCCTAGCTATCGGAATTTGCTCATATACAAAGTTGCCCAAAATTTGTGCGTCGCCTTTCGGGCTGAAGCCGAAAATTCGAACTTGCTGGCTTCGACTAACGATGGAGGAACAACGATGTGGAAACAATGCGGGATAAATGAAACTTCGTTTCATCTAACAGTCATTAGGCGAAATTCTCTTTTCAAGAGAACTACGCCATCAACGAATTTTCGGCGACGCACAAACTCTTCACTCACTTCGTTCGCTCGCCCCTCCAAGTATTCGGGGTCGGGCAACTGGCGGGTATGCGGTTCAGCCACTTCGTGGCTTCACCCAAATTGCCTTCGGCAACTTCGCATACCCACCATGCCGTTATACGTACCTAGCGGTACAATAATTCATAACCGAAAATCATTTATATTGAATGGTATGTATATGTATATCATCAAATAGTAATCTTGTCGCCAAATGGCAATATTGTTGGCAAATAGTAAATATCTGCATATGGCAGATGAAGAAGCTGAAAAAGCGACGCGATGAGAATTAGGGGGATGGCACTGGCAATGCCGGTATGCATTGCAGGTGGACTGAACTAAGTGATAAAGAATTTAGAAGAAGATGGAATATGAAAAGAATAATGCATATTAAAAGAATAATGCATATTTTTTGTATAATCACATTGATAAGTGCGATTATAGCGAGTTCGGCGATGCCTGCTTTGGCGACGACACAGGTCACCGCAACAAAATCCGCAGATAACAATTATGCAGCGCACCAGCTCAACTTCAGTATTGACACCGACACAATAGGTCAGCTCATGATATCTCAGGACAGTGATTGGTATAACCCAAGCTGGAATTACCGCAAATTGATAACCATCGACCACACCAAGGTCGATAATGTCGCTGCCCCCTCCACCACCTACGCCAACTTTCCCGTTCTGATCAATATCTCCTCGGACTCAGGTCTTGCCAGCAAGGCCCAATCAGATGGAGACGACATCCTTTTTACCTCCAGTGACGGCACCACCAAGCTGAACCATGAGATAGAGTTATACAACAGCAGCACCGGTGAACTGGTGGCCTGGGTGAACGTCACCTTAACCAAAGACAGCAGCGATGCCACTAATGATACCCTCTACATGTACTACGGCAACTCCGGTGCCAGCAGCCAGCAGAATGCCGCCGCCGTCTGGAACCCCAACTACAAAGGGGTCTGGCACCTTGATGAGACCGGTAACGGGACCTCAGGAGAGTACAAGGACAGCACATCAAGCGCCAACAACGGAACACTGGTCGGTCTACAGGCTTTGAAGGCATCATACAGCATGACTGGGAGTAGCAACACCTATCTTTATGAGGACTTGACGAACGTTGCTGATTATACAATTATGAGCGGCGATTTTCTTGAGTATGATGTCTACTGGACATCGGCAACCGATTTTATCGCGTTTGATTTTACCTGCTGTGACGGGGTTTCTTCCTGCTGTGACGGGACTTCTTCTTTGAGGGACAGTGGCGCTGTGGACCAGAACGGTCTGAGCGCCCACGTGGGCGCGGATTTGAGCACTTACGCTCTTAACAAGTGGTACCACCGGAGGATAGATATCCCTGCAGGGCTCGTCGGCAAGACCATAAATCACTATGACGTTGCCTGTGAATATGATGGCTCCGCGACCAAAACCGCGTACGTGGACAACATAAGAATCTGCAATGGGGCGTTCGTAAGTAAGAAAATATACACAGGGGGAGATACAATCACCCATAGCACCCATCTCACGACGGCCGGTTGTACCCTACCCTCCTTCGGCAACGCCTTAAACCTGACTCCCTCCAGCACAGCCGGAAAAGTGAGCACCTCTCTTTGGGCCGATGGAACGAGGTATGTAGATTTCCCAGCTTACGCAACAAACGCCCAGAGCAACTGGACGGTTGAGGCCTGGATAAACCCGGTCGTATTACTCCAGGCTGGCTACGCGGTTTATAATGGAAATGACGCCGGAGGATACGGTTTGGGTATAAATAATGCAGCAGATGCTTTTGGGAGCAAGCTGGGGGCATTATTCGGGTTCGTTACATATATAGATAGCGGGTACACATTTTCATCAGCCAACACATGGTACCATGTTGCTATGGTTAGGTCATCCGAGGGAACAACAAGCTTTTATGTGAATGGCAGCGTACAATCTGGGACAAGCTCATCTAATCCAAATGTACTTCAAAATAAGCTTACATTTGGTTGTGAGCTAGACAGTTCTAACAATCCTTACAGATATTTCAGTGGGTATATAGATGAAGTCCGCATCTCCAACACCGCCAGAAGTGCCAATTGGATCAAGACCGAGCATAACAACCAGGATGCCCCTTCTACTTTCTATACCCTTGGCGATGAGGAAACACCTTCGTCAGGTGTCACGTCCCCTTCGCTTGTTTTCGTCGATCTAACGCCAGCGAACGATTCTTCTCAGGCTGCGGACTTCGCGGAAATTAACATCTCGATCAACGAGGAAAATCTAAACGAGTTCAAATTCAACTGGAACGGAACGAACTACACGTTTTACGATGACTCCCTCGTGCTGGGGATGAACTTCAACAACAATTCTGTAATTGGCGAAAACGCCACAAAAGCGGTGGATATTTCGAGGTACGGGAACAACGGAACTGCATATAACGGTGCTCATCCGGTAACAGGCGGAAAATTTGGCGGGGCGTTTGAGTTCGATGGGTGCAATGATCACGTCCGGGTTCCGGACAGTACGAGTCTGGATATCTCACCTAACATAACCATAGAGATGTGGATAAAGCCAGACATACTCGCGGACAAGGTACTCATACACAAGTATCATGCTTACGCTATGGAGTTCTGGAATGACGGCTCTTTTGGAGGGATAATATATAAACCCGGAGGTGGCACGATCACCGTTGGGTCAGGAGAAAATAAAACGAATACCGGTGCCTGGTCTCATCTCGCTTTTACCTATGATAAGACTGCAGGGAAAATGAGGCTATACTTGAACGGCACCGATGCAGGAAGCAAGAGCTATTCCGGCAATATACGCACGAGTAATATAGACCTGCTCATGGGTTGTGATGATTCCCTTGCTTACTTCTTCGACGGTGCCATTGATGAGGTCAGGATTTACAACCGTGCTTTGTCACCGGAAGAAATAAGGATGCATTACCAGTCCGAATTTCAGAAATACACCGCAACGCAATGGTATTTCTATGATAATGTCACGAATCTACCGGAGAAAACGCATACGTATTACGGGTGGGCGAATGACACGGCCGGGAATGATGGTCAAACGGAGACGAGGACATTGACAATAGAAATAGAAACAGACACCACACCGCCAGCAATCACGATAGATGTGCCTGCAGAGTCAGCACCCGCTTATAGGAGAGGAGGAGAGCAGTTCTATGTGAATTTCACTTACACAGAGAACGATCCAAAGAACTACACGGTTAGAGTGTACAACAGCACTGCGACCATCAACACTACAACCCTCAATTATCCCGTGGGTGGAGCCGATCAGATTGCGAACGTCAGCTTCTACCTTAATTCAAGTGCTGCCGACGGATCTTACAACGTGTCAGTGAATATGTATGACAATGTGTCTAATTATGCCATCTCCTACCAGAACAATTCAGTGGTGAAGGATACGACTAATCCAGCGATCTCCATCGCCTATCCAACCAATGGGCAGGTATTCTCGACCGATACCATAACCGTCAACGGAACCGCCTCGGATAACATCGCCTTAAGCAAAGTGGAAGTAAAACTCGGATCGGGAAGTTGGCAGACAGCATCTGGAACAACCTCCTGGAGCCAATCGATAACCCTTGTCAACGGCTCAAACATCATCTATGCAAGGGCAACCGACACATCATACAATACACAAGAGATATCGATAACAGTTACTTACAATCCGCCAGGTCCACAAAGGCTCCTAGGTGACGTGAACAACGATGGCGTGGTGAACGTGCTTGATGCGACGCTGGTGACGAACCGTGCCGCAGATCCGAACTATCCCCTGGATGACGAATGGGCCGCAGATGTCAACAGCGACGGCATCATAAACGTGCTCGATGCGACGAAGGTGAAGAACCGTGCCGCAGATCCGAACTATCCCTGGTAATGGGTGGATGCGGTGATATGTCCTGGGCGGTAACAGCAAATAAAAGAAAGAAAAAATGAAATGAGAAAAACTCACGCATAACAGCGATTACTACCCTAAAATCCTAACTATTCTCAGTTGATTATTGGATAAATCTTAAGCTGCTTATTTAACGGCGCAATCATTCATAACCGAAAACCATTTATATTGAATAGTGCCTATTTGCATATCGTCAAATAGCAATAGCAATCTTGTCGCCAAATGACAATATTGTCGGCAAATAGTAAATATCTGCATATGGCAGATGAAGAAGCTGATGAAAAGCTATGCGATGCAAATTAGGTGGGGATGACACCGGCAATGCCGGTATGCATTGCAGGTGGACTGCAACTAAGTGATAAAGAATGTAGAAGGTCAAGGAACATGAAAAGAATGATATTGGTTGGTATGATCGCACTGCTATGTGCGACAATGTTAGTAACGGCAGCGGCGGCAACGTCCGTTGACGTGATCTACGACGGCACGGTCATGCTCACGGATGGCACCTTCAACTGGACCGATTCCGAGAGCAAC
The DNA here is from genome assembly GCA_028715985.1 of Methanocellales archaeon. Classification (NCBI taxonomy): domain Archaea; kingdom Methanobacteriati; phylum Methanobacteriota; class Methanomicrobia; order Methanocellales; species Methanocellales archaeon. The sequence continues at coordinate 2,806 of JAQUQR010000014.1, read as the reverse complement.
ACCCATACAGTCAGCTGGATGACGCCGCACGGCGCACTCGAAGCTGCCTCCATTGTCGAGAGCTTCGTCTACGGCGGCGGCTGGCATGGCACCAAGAATACCGCACTCATCGACTGGATCGAGGAGTACGAATACAATAATACCGTAACACCGAAACTGACTTGGAACTACCAGCTCAACGGCGTTTATCAGAATTACTTCTCTGATACAACCGGCGTGAGTAACAACCCGATCTCTGATGGCGATTACATTGAGTTCTATTACGGCCCAGATCAGCAGACTACGGAGAACGCCACGGCAGTCGTCAGGATGACGGTGAATCTAACTTCAACGCCTGAAGACTGGGATCTCGATCTCGTTGGTGCCACAAATATAACCGTCTCGAAGACTGATTTTGAGGATGGCGTGGACTGCGGTCATTATGCCAGCTGGACAGATCCGAGTACGGGCGAGTTCTGGGAAGGGATGCCGCTCTGGTATCTCGTCGGCTACGTTGACGACGACGTTCAGCATGGGCCTGGTGCCTTCAACGACTTACTTGCAGCGGACGGCTATATTGTAAAGGTTATCAGTAGCGATGGTTGGAGCGCGGAGCTTGACAGCACGGATGTCGCGCGAAACGACGGCTATATCGTGGCCAATAAGCTCAACGGCTCGGAACTGCCGCTGGAAACCCTTAGTGGCAAGCTCTGCTGGCCACTGCACCTGAAGGGTCCGTCCGTCTTCGGCGGGCAGCAGGTCGGCGGCATCGCGAGTATCGAACTCATCGGACTACCCGAACCCGAACCATCTGAAAGCTGGGCGCTCAGCCTGATCGGTGAGGTCGGCGATACAATCACGCAGGAGGAATTCGAAGAGGCGGTTGCCTGTCACGGTGTGACCTGGGTTGATGGCAATGATACCTGGGAAGGAGTGCCGCTCTGGTACCTCTGCGGTGCGGTCGACGATCTCGAGACGACGAGTCACTGGACCTTTAATGACTCTCTGGCGAGTGGCAGCTACACGGTCAACGTGATGGCTGCGGACGGCTACAACAAAAACTTCGCGAGCAGCGTGATCGCGCGCAATGACGACTATATCGTGGCGAATACGCTCAACGGTGAGCCTCTCGATTACCTCTTCCCGCTCAAGCTCGTCGGGAGTGCGGTTTTTGGTGGTAATAGGGTGGGCAATATCTCTGAGATACGACTGGTGGAGTTGATCACGCCGCCACCTGAATCAGGCAGCTACAACCTCAATCTGACTGGCAAGATCACGGATGTGATCTCACAGGCAGAGTATGAAGCGGCAGCAGATCCATCCTGTCATGGCGTGACGTGGGTTGATGGCAATGATACCTGGGAAGGAGTGCCGCTCTGGCTCTTCTGCGGCTGGGTGGACGATCGGATCCCGCATGGTCCCGACGGCTTCAATGAGCCATTGGCTGCTGCGGGCTATACGATTACCGTCAAAGCCGGCGATGGCTATCAGAAACAATTCGCCAGTGAAGACGTTGCACACAGCGACTACGGGTACATCGTCGCGGACACGCTGAATGGTACACCGCTCTCAAAAGAGGGTGACCACTCGCCATGGCCGCTCAGACTCGTTGGTACAGAAGTCTCTGGTGGTATGAGAGTTGGCAACATCACGGACATCATCCTCTCGGACTTTGAAGCGCCGTCCGAGCTAATGTCGGTACATATCATTAAATACGTCAGCCCGACAGACCTCACGATCCTGAGTGAGACAAATGTCACTTATCTGTGGATGGAGCAGAACCTTGGAGTATACGGCGACGGCGCGACCTTGTACAAGTTCGAGGGCATCGATTTCACCGGCGATCACTGGGATCAGAATGAGACCTATCCCGGCGGGTTTAAGATCAGCGATGCGATCAAAGGAACCTCGGTAAGGGACATCTGCGAGCTTGTTGGTGGTATGGGTGAAGGAACCGATATCAAACTGGTCGCAACAGATGGTTATGAAACAGCTCTGGGCTACGAGAACATCTACACCGAAGCGCTGACGACTGAGCAGCAGGAACGTCAGGGCGAAGCTGTGCTCGCCTGGTACACGGGCGATGATGGCTATGTGCCTGATTATAGCGAGGGAATGCGGCTCTTCTTCACACCTGATGACCACATCTTCGGGCTCTGGGACATGCATGAATGCATGGATGAGAAGTACTGGCACTATTATTGGGATGCTGGTATTCAGTACCCCTCGTGTGCAGGCCTTTCTGCGAAGTGGATTACCACCATCAAGATATATTCCGAACCGGAAGCCGACTGGAATCTCACGTTGGAAGGCGCTATCAGTGATACAATTAGCAAGTCCTATTTCGAACAGGCGATTGCCTGCACTATGGGTGGTCATGCCGCGGAGTATACTGATAGCCAAGGCAGGACATGGGAGGGGCTACCTCTTTGGTATCTCTGCGGATGGGTCGACGACGAGAACTCACACTCGGCTGGTGCATATAACGATACACTAGCTGCGGCTGGATACGATATTACAGTCTTCGCGGGCGATGGCTATAGCGTGACCATTGACAGCAGAGATACAATCCGCAACGATAACTACATCGTGGCGAACTCGCTGAACGGTTCACACCTACCTGACGATGACGACAGTTGGCCGCTTAGGCTTACAGGCTCTGCCCTGACGTCCGGGCAAAACGTGAAGGGCGTGGTCGAAATACAGCTGACCTTCCCGGTTCCCTGGGACGCCTATCTCGTCCCTTCGGATAGCACGGGTGACTATAATGAAGATACAGAAGTCGAGCTCTGGGTGGACTATGATGACACAGGCTTGACATACGGTG
>JAQUQR010000013.1 GCA_028715985.1 Methanocellales archaeon | reverse complement strand
TACCTATTCGTAGACACTTACATCCATCCCCTGTTGTCGGTCTTCTGCTATCACTCAGGGGATACTTACTTTTTATAAGAGTTTGCATTAAGCTAGAGTTGAGAGGAAAGGTTTTCTACAGAGCCGATTATTTATTATTCCTAATCTTTTAATACTTTTTTAATTGCTGAATCTAACCATAACTTCAACTTGATTCATAGTTCAGTTATCGGAAATCTTATAAGTGCGACAAAACAAATAAGCAAGATTTGCAGGTAATAAAGATGAAGAAATATACCAAAATAGCGGTTGTCGTTCTGCTCTGCATATTATCAGCTTCCGCAGGCTGTATGAGTTCTCCCTTATCTGATTCCGTGAAACTAACGGGTACAGAAGGTGGCAATGGGCTCTCAGCACCAATGCCTGCACCGATGACTCCTACAATGATTAAACCGGCAGATACAGCTATTTCTGTAGGAGGGGGAACAGCAGACTATCAGTATACTGATACGGATACAGAGCAGAAGATAATTCAAAAAGCCTCCTTGAGCATTGAGGTAGAGAATTTCCAAGCAAGCTCTAACGCACTTATTCTGATAGTAGAAAGGTCAGGTGGTTTTGTTTCTAACTCCTATTCTTATGTCACAGGTACTGGGCTCAGGAGGGGGGATTTTACGCTCAGAGTGCCAGCTGATGAGTTTCTTTCTGTCATCTCAGAAATAGAGCAGATTGGCGATGTAAAGTCAAAACAAACCTCAGGAGAAGATGTTACAGAGGAATATATCGATTTGAGGGCGAGAATTAACAATTCAGAGCGACAGGAGCAGAGACTATTAGAAATACTTGACATGGCCAATACTACGCAGGAAGTTCTTGAAGTTGAGAGAGAAATATGGCGTGTGAGAAGTGAAATCGAACAGCTTACCGGTCGGCTAAACTATCTTGAGAACCGCATTGAGCTTGCGACGATTTCCGTTTCATTGTACGAGCAAGAGCCCATAACGCACAGCTGGGGGATAAGGGACGCTTTTCGCGCTGCCTTCGAAGCCTTCGTATCGACGATAAGGGGGCTTATAATCCTCATCGGATATGTAGTGCCAATATTGATCTTGGTTGCCCTAGGCTGGCTCATCAAATCGAAGTTGATGCCAAAATTGCGGAAGAGAAAAGAAGGCAAAGTTAAGGAATGATACGATAAAAAAATGAGGAATTGATGCGATAGGGCAATTCATCTTGGGCTGATAAGAGGAAGGCTCGACTAAAATCATCCCAAAATCTCTTCTGTAGTTTTTGCGATTGCACTTGCCATTTCGCTGAGTCTCGCATTTCCTCCTATATCGTACGTGGTCAACTTTCCTTCTGAAATCACCTTTTCGGTGGCTTGAAAGATGGCTTGGGCTTTCTCCTTTTCACCTAAATACTCGAGCATCCACGCACCTGCAAGTATGGTTGCCGTTGGATTTACCTTGTCTTTTCCGGCATACTTGGGGGCAGAGCCGTGCGCAGGCTCAAACATAGCATATTTATCGCCAAAGTTTGCAGAATAGACCAGACCGATACTTCCTATCAGGGCGGCGCACTCCTCACTTATTATGTCCATGAACAAGTTAGTCGATAGTAAAATCTTTTGATCGAATATTTGAGGGTTTTTGATGAGCTGTTGGGCCATGTTATCAACGTGATACTCCCATATTTCTATATCCGGGTAGTCCTTTCCGACCTTTTGAACCTCGTCCAAGAAAACTCCACAGGTCAGCTTTAGGATGTTGCTTTTGTGGATGGCCACCACAGTTCCTAAACCTCTACGCCTTGCCTCTTCGAATGCATATTTGGCAATCCTGTTACATGCGGATCTGGTTATCTTCCGAAATGCGATATATGTGTCCTCATCTTTTTGAATCTCAGACCCACAGTACAAGCCTTCTGTCCCCTCCCTGACACAGATAAAGTTAACATCGCCGCATGGCTTTGGAGTATTTGAAAAAGTCTTTATTGGACGGACGTTTGCATATAGGTTAAATTTCTGTCTTATCGAGACAGCTACGCTTTTGAGTGTGCCTATCCCTCCGGGAGTGGTGGTGGGTCCTTTGAAACATGCATCAGATTCCTCTAAAATCCTCCAGGTTTCATCAGGAATTAATGAATTTCCATCATTTTTTTTCCACCAATCAACGCCTGCATCGCACAAAATCAGCTCCAAGTCGTGATCTGTAGCATCTAAAACTTGGATTGCCCCATCGACCAATTCTGGTCCGACCCCATCTCCCTTTATCACTGCTACTTTTTTGGTCATGGGTTCACTCCTGCTCGGAAAATCTTGCATTCAGGTAGGGCATCAGCCCACCAGCATCCACCAAATCCTGCATGAATTTCGGGATCGGCTGAAATTTATATTCCTCAGACTTCGTAATATTTCGGATAACTCCCCTATCGAAGTCCACCTCAAGCTCATCCCCTCGGCGCACTTTAGACACCATGCCTCTACATTCGATTAGAGGCAAGCCAATATTAAAGCCATTCCTGTAGAATATTCTTGCAAAAGATTTGGCGATAATGCATGGGACGTGACATGCTTTTATGACTAAAGGTGCCTGCTCGCGTGATGAACCGCATCCAAAATTGCTGTCAGCGACGATTATCGGATTCTTGATTTTTTTTGCATCTTCATAGAAGGTGGGGTCAATCGACTCAAATGTATGTGATGCCATTTTTTTTGTGTCAAGCTCGTCATACTTATACTTTCCAGCTATGATCTCGTCGGTATTCGTGTCCTTCGGAAAAACCCGTATTACTTGTCCTTTTATCATCCCTTATATGCTCTCCTTGGGTCTGTTATTTTTCCTGTTATGGCGCTAGCGGCAGCCGTGGCAGGACTACATAGGTAGATCTCAGATTTATCATTTCCCATTCGACCTTTGAAGTTTCTATTTTGGGTTGATAAAGCCACTTCTCCATCCCCCAGGGCAACGGTCCTCCCAATACAGAAGCCACACCCCGGAGCCCCGATGGCAGCTCCTGACCGCAAAAAAGTCTCTATGATGCCTTCACGAATGGCCTGAATTAGGATGCTCCTGCTGGCAGGATATATCACCAATCTCGTATCTTTTGCGACCTCTTTTCCTTTCAGTATCTCAGCAGCTATGCGAAGGTCTTCCATGCGACCATTGGTGCAAGAGCCGATGCAAACTTGGTCAATTTCCATCCCTTCAAATTCGGCCACCGAAGCAACTTTGTCCACTCTGTGAGAATGGGCTATCATCGGCTCTAAGCAAGACGCCTCTATGGTGATTTCTTCCTTGTAGGTTGCATCCCTGTCTGGGCTCAAAGCCCTGTATTCACTGCCCCTTCCATGTGATTCCAAAAAGCTCTTGACCTTTTCGTCCGCTATGCACAACCCCGTCTTGCCTCCAGCTTCTATAGCCATGTTGCACATCGTCATTCTGGACTCTATGCTCATTCTGTCAACGGTATCCCCTAAAAACTCCATAGACATGTAAGTCGCTCCTTCCGCTGTTATCTCTCCAATTATGTGTAAAATCACGTCTTTGGAGTACACGCGCTCTTTTAACTCTCCTACCACTTTGATCTTGAACGATTCCGGGACCTTGAGCCACGTCTTTCCATAGGCCATGATTGCCCCTACGTCTGTAGAGCCCATTCCAGTGGAGAAGGCGCCAAGAGCGCCATGGGTGCATGTATGGCTGTCGCCTCCGATGATGATCTTCCAGGGGGCTGCAAATTTTTCCACAACTATCTGATGGCAAATGCCATCCCCATTCTCGAAGAAATGGATTTTATTCTTCTTAGCGAATTCTCGCATGAGAGCGTGCACATTGGAGATCTTTTCGCTTGGGGATGGAGATGCGTGATCACATATTCCCATGACTTTGTTTGGATCAAAAACATCCCTCTTTTCCAGAATCTCCATTTGCTGAATGGCAAGTGGCATTGTTCCGTCATGAGCGAACACTAAATCTACTGGTGTGACAATTATTTCACCGGCCACGATGTCAGTATTAGTTTTAGCTGAAAGTATTTTCTCAGCCATCGTTTGGTTGCTCATAGAATCATAGGTGATACACTTATTATATAGAAGTTTTTATCTTGGCTTAGGTAAATAGACAAAACAAAGGGACACGAATATGGGTACAAAGGTACAAATTTATAAGGCTGCAGTTAAGATGGCCGAGGAGATACATGCCGCAGCGATCATCGTTACCGGTGATATGCAAGAGAGATTAGAGACGAAAATTCCGATTCTAGTTGCAATGCAAGAATGGCAAGGTGATTTGACTAGAACCTATAAACTGAGAGACGCCGTCTTAAGTGCGTATGTTGATGGCAAACTCAAGATGAACGACATCGTGGTTGGGATACTTGGCAATATAGTCATCGCATATGATCTGCGCGAAGAGCCGGTAATCCTCAGTTTGAATAAAAGCGCTGACAGGGTCGCGCCGAAAGTGACTCAAGCCATTTTAGATATAGCCCTGGAACTTGGATACGAAGGTAGGGAAGGCAAGTGTGTGGGAACTGCTTTTACCATAGGGGACACAGATGAAGTTCTCAAGAGGTCACACCAGCTCATCCTCAATCCCTATGAGGGACATGGCGCTGAGGAGAGAGATGTAACAAATCGGGATAATTGGGAAACGATAAAGGACTTCGCACAATTGGATGGGATGTTCATCGTTGATGAGAGCGGAAAAATCTTGGCTGCTGGCAGATATCTTGATGTGAATGCTAACGGTATAAAAATACAAAAAGGATTGGGTGGACGGCATATAGCGGCAGCAGCCATAACCAGAGATACAAATGCTATTGCCATCACTGTTTCACAAAGCGGCGGAACAGTTCGGACCTATAAAGACGGACTACAAATAGCTGAGATAGAACCGCACTAGGTAAAAATGAGTTTCAACGGCTCTGTGTTTGTCCCTGGCTCAGCCTAGTTCTGATAAAGCTATTTCTGATAAAATTTGGAGTTCATTATTTGTTATATTTATTATATTATACCAGCACTTTTGAACTCGAAACTATACTATATGCGCCAATTCGATGCACTCTACTCTAATCTAGTCGCTGAAATCCCTTTTATGGCCTCCTATACTCATCATCTATGGACACTTTTCGGTAATCGATTCACCATTTTAGGGCAGGTATGATAAATTTAGGGGGGAGATTCTGCATTTATTGTATGTCGGATTTTATTTTTTGATTGAAAGTCGTATTTTCCAATATTTTATTTTCCAAGATTTTTTTAGAGATATACTTTTTTATATCATCTTATGGGCCTTGCCTTGGATGCCTTAGCATATCTTGGATTTATCTCTATAGCCTTGTCAAAGCATTCTACCGCTTCATCATTTTTTTCGAGATTTTCCAGTGCAATGCCTTTGTTATACCAGGCATCAGCATGGTTTGGATTTATCTCTATTGCCTTATCAAAGCATTCTATTGCTTCATTATGTCTTTCAAGACGTCCAAGTCCTATGCCTTTATGAGACCATGCATCAGCATACTTGGGATCTATCTCTATTGCCTTGTTAAAACATTCGATTGCTTCATCATATTTTCCAAGAACTCCCAGTGCAACTCCTTTTTTAGACCAAGCATCAGCATGGTTTGGATCTAGTTGAATAATACGATCAAACATTTTTTCAGCTTCATCGTGAACTCCATGTTCCCCCAACCAAGCGCCTATGACAAGCAAATCTTCTACATCGCTGACTTCAGTTAGTTCCAAAGCTTCATCTAATTTTCGTTCCTTAAGAAGCTTATTGATCTTCTCAATCCTATTTGTTTCATTTTCAGACATTTTTATTCCTCGTATGCTCTATCAAGTGAAATGTCGAATAATTCATTCATTATCATACACAATTTAGCATATATAAAATAAACGAAATTCGCGTTTTGTTCAATGTTGGAATTTTGATTTGAAACTTTGCCCATTACCTTTAGTCTCATTATACCATCTGTTTGTCTCTTTTCTCTTCTCCAATTATTCTTTTATATATTATTGTTTATCGCCCTCAACATCCTAAATAATACGCGTTGTCACAGTGTTGTATGCCTTCAACAAGAAGAGTCAGATAAAAAATGCTGAATAACGAAATAGCTATTTCTCACATATTTTTGTCTACCTTTTTTGATTTAGGCGTAGATAAAATATCACGGCAAAAGCGTGACTGATCAAGGCAAATCCGATCCAAGACATCGTTTTTGATATATCCAAGCCCACAAGGCATATTAGGATTACCCCGATAACTCCTGTCGCTATCTCGTATGGGATGCGATTTATATGGGTAGGATTAACTTTTTCCACTAATGCACCATAAGCTTTCAATTCTTTTGAATGTCTAGCCATGTGCGCTAACCAAAACTGGTTAAGGTTATTGGATGCAGCCAAGAGGCCCATCACAAACAGCATCATTGATGGATTCAGCCAAAAGGCAAACATCGCGCATAACACAAGATTTAGAGATATCCAACGTTTCCATCCAGCTCTTTTAGCGATTGGATTTAACCCTCACTCCAAGGTTGGAGTTAAATATCATGTGCTCAGCAGGTCTAAAGTTCGCCCAGTTACAGCGATGTCAAGGTGATTAAGTACTGCCAAGGTGACAAATTCAAGACAGTTACAATCAATGATTTATCAAATGCGACATTTTTCGACCTCAACACATTTTTTACTTCAATTCAGACTACGTCCAAGATTCACGCATAATATTCTTTATTGCTTGGGGGTGGATAGCATCCTAATAAAATCAAATATTTCAATAAATACAAAATGATAAAATTTCCATGACAACATCCTTATATATTATGACATAAAGCTAGGTAAGACCTTTTATAGTTTATAGGCAAATATGGGGGTATTGCATGACCAGAAGAGAAAAGATCGTCGAGCGAGCGAAAAAGCTTATGGGCAAGCCGGAAAAAATCAGAGACATTGGCATTGTCGCTCATATTGATCATGGTAAGACTACCCTGACTGATAGCTTGTTAGCTGGAGCTGGCATCATCTCTCAGGAGCTGGCAGGAACGCAGCTTTTTATGGATTATTATGAATTAGAGCAAGAAAGGGGCATAACGATCAACGCAGCGAACGTCTCAATGGTACACGATTTCAAGGGCGAAGAGTATCTCATCAACCTGATCGATACGCCGGGTCACGTAGATTTTGGTGGTGACGTCACCAGAGCAATGAGGGCAGTAGATGGAGCGATAGTAGTCGTAGATGCAGTGGAAGGTATTATGCCGCAGACCGAAACTGTACTACGTCAGGCATTAAGGGAGAATGTAAAGCCCGTACTGTTCGTAAACAAGGTTGATCGTCTCATCAATGAGTTGAAAGTCGATAAAAAAGAAATGCAACTCCGCCTGAGCAAAATAATCGATGATGTGAATAAGCTCATCAAGAGCATGAACAAAGAAAAATATGAGCAAGGTTGGAGAGTAGATACCTCGGAAGGAAGTGTTGCATTCGGTTCCGCTTTATACAAATGGGCGATTAGTGTGCACTCTATGAAAGAAAACGGCATTGGTTTTAAAGAGGTTTATGACCATTGTCAAAGCGGTGATATAAAATCGTTGGCAGAGAAATGCCCTCTGCATCAAATACTTCTTGATATGGTAATACCGCTCCTTCCCAATCCTTTGGGGGCACAAAAAGACCGAGTATCGGCTATATGGCATGGGGACCGACAAAGTATCGTAGGCGAAGCGATGGAAAACTGTGACCCCAATGGCCCCATTGCATTGATGGTAACCGACATCATGATGGACCCTCATGCCGGGGAGGTGGCAACTGGGCGACTCTTTAGTGGTACATTGCGAAGAGGGCAAGAGCTGCGTGTTTCAGGTATGCCCAACTTAAGCAGGGTACAGCAGGTTGGCATATTCATCGGTCCTGACCGATTAGATGTGGAAGAAGTCCCGGCTGGAAACATCGTTGCCATAACTGGCATTAAGGATGCCATAGTTGGTTCAACCATTTCTTCCGTAGAGATGGCTCCTTTTGAGTCTATCAAATACGTTAGCGAGCCCGTGGTGACGGTTGCAGTTGAAGCCGAGCATACGAAAGATCTGCCTAAACTCATAGAAGTGCTAAGGCAACTTTCAAAAGAGGACCCCACGCTCAAGGTAGAAATCAATGAGGAGACCGGCGAGCATTTGATATCTGGTATGGGTGAATTGCATCTGGAGATAGTCGCCTATAGAATTCAGCACGATCATAAAGTCCCTATCACGACATCACCTCCGATAGTGGTCTATCGAGAGAGCATACAAGGCAGAGCAGGACCCGTGGAGGGCAAATCTCCCAATAGGCACAACAGATTTTATATCTCGGTTGAGCCGTTGCCAAAGGAGGTCATCCAGTTGATCAAATCCGATGCGGTGTCAATGAAGATGAAAGAACTTGAGCGAAGACAAATGTTAATGGATGCGGGAATGGACAAAGAGGAAGCCAAGAGTATCGCAGGAATTTATGGTTCAAATGTATTTCTCGATATGACCAAGGGAATCCAGTATCTTAGAGAGACCATGGAACTGATCCTGGAGGGGTTTGAAGATGTGATGCGAAACGGTCCTTTGGCCAGGGAGCCATGCCAAGGTGTAAAGGCTAAGTTGATGGATGTAAAGCTACATGAAGATGCAGTGCACAGAGGTCCTGCACAGGTCATTCCCGCGGCAAGACAGGCGATTCAAGCAGCCGTATTGATGGCCAACCCCACCATCCTTGAGCCAATTCTAGATGTATACGTCCAAGTTCCAGCAGACTACATGGGTAGCGCATCCAGAGAGATTCAAGGACGTCGAGGGCAGATTTTAGAGGTCAATTCTGAGGGAGATATTGTCATTATTAGAGGTAAAGCACCTGTAGCAGAGCTTTTTGGGTTTGCAGGAAGTATCCGATCCGCCACCGAGGGGCGGGCCCTGTGGAGTACAGAATATGCAGGATTTGAATCCCTCCCATCGAATCTTCAGGTGGATGTTATAAGGCAAATAAGGCAAAGAAAAGGTTTAAAATTAGAGATGCCTAAGCCAAGTGATTATATTGATCAGTAAGCAAAAAGATTTAAAGTCAAAAAGCCCTACAAGGGTGTTGAGGAGGATAAAGTATGACGAAACCACATCTAAATTTGGCAATGATCGGTCACGTTGATCATGGAAAGTCAACTATGGTGGGAAGGCTCTTGTCCGAAACAGGAGCTATTCCCGCACACATGATCGAGCAATACAGAAAAGAGGCAGAAGCCAAGGGAAAAGCCACGTTCGAGTATGCATGGGTCATGGATACCTTAAAAGAGGAGAAAGACCGTGGTTTGACAATCGACGTCGCTCATCGGCGATTTGACACTTCTAAGTACTATTTCACCGTAGTGGACTGTCCTGGTCATAGGGACTTCGTAAAGAACATGATCACCGGAACTTCTCAGGCAGATGCCACTGTGTTAGTGGTTAGCGCAATCGAGGGAATCCAGCCACAGACGAAAGAGCATGTATTTCTCGCGAGAACGCTGGGAATCAATCAAATGATCGTTGCTATAAACAAGTTAGATGCTGCAAACTACTCTGAAAAAAAATACAATGAGGTCAAGTCAGATGTCAGCAATCTCTTGAAGACGGTAGGATTCAAGCCAGAGCAGGTCCAGTATATTGCGGTGTCGGCCTACGCAGGTGACAACGTCTCCAAGAAGAGCGAAAACACAAAATGGTATGATGGACCAACGTTCCTAGAGGCGCTTGATAATCTGAAGGAGCCAGAGAAGCCTGTTGCCCTTCCCTTGAGAGTGCCTGTCCAAGATGTGTACACAATATCGGGCGTGGGCACCGTACCAGTCGGCAGGGTGGAAACTGGTAAAATGAAGAAGGGGGATAAGATCATCTTCCAGCCAGCTGACGTTTCTGGAGAGGTAAAATCGATTGAGATGCACCATGAGGAGATTCCAGAAGCCTTACCAGGTGATAATATTGGTTGGAACGTGCGTGGGATAGGCAAAGGAGATATACGGAGAGGCGATGTTTGTGGGCATCCGGATAATCCCCCCACAGTAGCGGATGAGTTTACTGCGCAAATCATCGTTTTACAGCATCCGTCTGCGATTACAGTTGGTTACACGCCGGTGTTTCACTGCCACACAGCCCAAGTCGCATGCACCATTACTGAGATACAAAAGAAGCTTGATCCAAAGACGGGCGCAGTCCTAGAGACGAATCCAGACTTCATAAAGGCTGGTGATGCAGCGATACTCCAGGTCAAGCCAACTCGACCATTGGTTGTAGAAAATGTCAAGAAAATCCCTCAGCTAGGGAGATTCGCGATCAGGGACATGGGGCAGACCATCGCAGCAGGTATGGTCATAGACATCAAACCAAGATAAACATGGATCAGAGAGCAAGGATCAGGTTATCAGGGATCAATCCAGTCGAACTGGATGCTATCTGTGATAAGATCAAGCAGATCGCTGAGAAAACGGGCGTGAGCCGGGCAGGTCCAGTTCCACTGCCTACCAAAAGGCTCATAGTGCCGTGTCGAAAGTCTCCGGATGGTGAAGGGACGGCAACGTGGGATCGCTGGGAAATGAGGGTACATAAGAGACTAATGGACATAGATGCGGATGAGCGCGCTTTGAGACAACTGATGAGGATACAAGTCCCCAAAGATGTAAGCATCGAGATCGTTCTGGAGAGTTAGATATCATGACTGAAAAAATTACCCTATCTGTAATCAAGGCGGATGTAGGAAGTTATCCCGGGCATGCAAAGGTCCATCCTGCACTGCTATCCCAAGCCGATGAGAAGCTGAAAAAAGCGAAGGAAGAGGGTTTAATTCTGGATGAGTTTGTCACACACTGTGGAGATGACCTTGAGCTTATAATGACGCACAGAAGGGGCGCTGACGACTCTAAAATCCATGGGTTGGCATGGGCAACCTTCCAAGACTGTGCCTCCATAGCCAGAAAAATGAAGCTCTACGGAGCAGGGCAGGATATTCTCTCCGAGGCCTTCTCAGGCAATGTGAAAGGACTCGGCCCTGGCGTTGCGGAGATGGAGTTTATTGAAAGGGAATCGGACCCGGTTATCATCTTCATGGCTGACAAGACCGAGCCTGGTGCTTGGAATCCTCCTCTGTATAAAATATTTGTCGATCCATACAATACTGCGGGTCTGGTCATCGATCCCGGTTTGCATGATGGATTCATCTTTGAGGTTCACGATGTCATCAAGGAGAGAAAGATCGAGTTCAATACTCCAGAGGATGTCTATGATATGCTTGCTTACATCGGCCAGCCCAGTAGGTATGTGATCAAGTCGGTACGCAGGAAAGACGGGCTGATCGCAGCTGTCGCATCTACGCAGAGGCTCAGTCTCATTGCTGGCAAGTATGTGGGAAAAGATGATCCTGTTTGCATAGTAAGGGCACAGCATGGTTTACCAGCGGTGGGAGAGGTTCTGGAGCCTTTTGCATCTCCGCATATAGTTGCAGGGTGGATGCGTGGCAGCCATCGTGGTCCTTTGATGCCGGTATCTGTGCAGCAAGCACATCCGACTAGGTTTGATGGTCCCCCAAGGGTTATAGCTTTAGGATTTCAGATCGCAGAAGGCAGGTTAATAGGCCCTGTGGACATGTTTGATGATCCGGGATTTGATCTTGCGAGGAAGAAAGCGCTTGATATAGCGGATATCATGAGGGCACAGGGTCCGTTTGAGCCCCATCGTTTATCTGCAGAGGAAATGGAGTACACTACACTTCCAAAGGTTGAAGAAAAGCTAGAGAAACGATGGAAAAATCAATCTAGCACACGAATCCGAGATCGATAACTTAAGTAACCGATTGTTGCCCGCATCCTATATTACATATGTATAAGTAAGTGTCAGTCCAGTACATCTTTTTTCTTTTCTTTAGCTTTGGATCACTGGGCTAAGGCTAGGGTGCTATTTCTCTTTGTGTAGCGTCTGGTATGAGATGGGTTTAATGGCGGAGTAAAAGTTGAAAGAAAAATTTAAACTAGGCTTTTAGCTCTAGAAAATTAATTTAATGGAAGATATATATGATATTTATGCACATTCCAATAGATTTTTTGATACCATGAGTTGACTAAAAAAGACCTCATGGATGCAGATTAATACGATAGATTTGTATAAAAAAAGGGCTCGTAGTATAGTCTGGAAAGCACAGGGGCCTCCGGAGCCCCTAGCCCGGGTTCAAATCCCGGCGGGCCCAATGACAATCTTAATAGGTGCTTATGGTATGATGGATATGATATAATATGATATGTGTAAATATGATATGTGTATATGTATTGCCCTTGGAGCACAAGAAACTTTATCATCACTGCTCTCAAGTTTTGAGGAGACGTCTCTAATGCCGAGGTAGCCAAGTGGTCTAAGGCGTCGGTCTTGAGAACCGATGTTCCGTCGGAACGCAGGGGTTCAAATCCCTTCCTCGGCGTATGGAATAAGAGCCGCTCTGGACATATACAGAGATAAACATGAGATCATCTGTAAAAAGATGCAAACTGAAAGGGAACTAAATGGGAGAGGCAATATAAAAAATCATAGAATGTCTCGAATTCTCTGTCTTCCTCTGCTATTTCTCGTAATTTGTTTATATGGCTTTTCTTAAGCTCTTTATAAGCTCAACATTACGCTCCAATCGTTTTTAATCTCTTTTTGCCGTCATTTAATGGCTATTTATTACCCCCTCTAAACACCCATGACTTGTTATCTATTCTATTCTATTTTAGATTAGAAATCGGAATAATGTGGAAGGATTTTGATCTCTTGTTATGTTATAGTTAGTTATATTCCCCTTATACCCCTCTTCCATATCATCTCTCGTAAGAACTTCTTGAGGTTTGCCTGTCGAACACATCTCACTTTAGTTGAGTTAATAAGTATAGGTCTATCCTAATATCGATTTGCCAAATTATGGTCATGAGAGACCCAACCGCTATCAACCTGTTCTTTATTTATAGCCAACCTTTTAATCAACTCTAAAACTTCTAATTGGTGGTTTATATCCAAATGTAATGTTGGCTCATCTAACAAGGTTCCTGTGTTAATGCCCCTGCAATGATTATGCTCTGTTTTTCATCCCACTAACTCATCTATCGGCCTATCAGCTAAATGCTGAGTATTGTGTGTATCAAACGGCAAAATCATTCGTAACCGAAAGTCATTTATATGGAGTAGTAAATATCTTCATATCGTCAAATAGTAATCTTGTCGCCAAACGGCAATATTGTCGGCAAATGGCAGCTATTTGCATATCAGAGAAGCTGAA
>JAQUQR010000012.1 GCA_028715985.1 Methanocellales archaeon | reverse complement strand
TACTTGTTCGAGTACATGGGAGCCCTTGAGTTCCCTGTTATTGCCAAGCCGTATCAATACAATAAACTTAATATACCTATCGTAGACACTTACATCCATCCCCTGTTGTTGGTCTTCTGCTATCACTCGGGGGATACTTACTTTTTATAAGAGTTTGCATTAAGCTAGAGTTGAGAGGGAAGGTTTTCTACAGAGCCGAAAAATCCAAAAATATTTTTTTATAGTTTATTGCTCACTTAAATTGATTTATTCTTGAATAAATTCATTCCGAGGGCAGTACAGAACTCTTGTGAGTTACGAAATCTTGTGATGTAGGAAAATCGCCTTTCAATTCTTTTCAGTGTTTTACTTTGAGGACGCGATTCTCTTGCACTCCTTTAAAAACGAAATATTATTAAACATTGGGAGGTTAATGTCGAACATGAGAAAAACTGAAAAAATCATTTTGGGAATTCTCATATTTTCTTTTGCCATCGGCATTTTTCTTTACCCTCAAATGCCAGAGAGAATGGCTTCCCATTGGAATGCTCAAGGTCAGGTAGATGACTATATGTCAAAATTCTGGGGATTATTCTTATTGCCTTTCACTTCGGTTGGGCTATTCCTGCTTTTTGTCTTAATACCCACGATAGATCCACTGAAAGTAAATATCGAGAAATTCAGAGATTATTATGATGGATTTATGGCATTTATGATAATATTTTTGTTTTATATTTATCTTCTAACCGTCTTTTGGAATGTTGGCATTAGATTTAATATGACCCGACTTTTAGCACCAGCTTTGGGGATACTCTTTTATTACTGTGGAGTTTTGATAAAGAACGCAAAAAGAAACTGGTTTATCGGAATAAGAACTCCTTGGACCTTGAGCAGTGAAAAGGTATGGGATAAAACTCATCAAATTGGCGGAAAGTTGTTTAAGATTGCTGGAATAATTGTCCTTTGCGGTGCCTTCTTCCCGAAGTATGTATTATTTTTGGTTTTTGTGCCAGTGATTTCGGTTTCGATTTATATGATCGTTTATTCTTACTTCGAATATCAGAAGGAGATAAAATAATTGCGTGCTTGGAGAATTCTCCGCTTACGAGCCGAAAATAACTTAGGCACAACAAGCTATATTAAGGTTAGATCGCTTTCAACTTCGCATAATTCGATATCTTAGTCGATATCTTAGTTATAATGCTAATCAGGCTAATCAGCAATACAAAGAAAAAAGCCATAATTCTAAAAATTAAGAAGTGAAAAATATATGAAACATCCAGAATATTATGAAAATTACCCCCATAGAGTAATAATCATTTCAAATTTTTTTTCGATCGCAATTTATTTGATGGGCGCATTTATAATTTATCAATTAGGATCTATTTGGTTAGTCATTTATTTGCTGTATGTTCTATGGACAGAAATACGAATCTTGAGAAGAAGTTGTGTTAATTGCTATTATTACGGAAAATATTGTGCTTTTGGCAAAGGGAAATTAAGTTATTTATTATTTAAGAAAGGGGATTCTAAGAGGTTTATTCAATATGAAATCACTTGGAAAGATGTAATTCCGGATTTTATGGTCTCTATAATCCCGATATTAGTAGGTATTGTAATTTTAATAATAGATTTTAACTGGTTTTTATTAATAATGATAATAATCTTGGCTCTACTTACATTTGTCGGGAATGCACTAATTCGATGCTCATTAGCATGCAAATACTGCAAACAAAGGAAGATTGGTTGCCCAGCAGAACAATTATTTAATAAAACCAAAAAATAAATTTTCTGTTTGTTCCTCTACTATCCTATCATAATCAGGTGAGAATATTTTTGAAATTACTGAAAGCACAGCAAATCTTATCTATTTATGAGATAAATCAGGATAATATATTAAAAAGGGAGGTAAAGAAATGGAATTTAGTTGGATGGTCTTTCTTGCAGTATTTGCTGGCGTGCTGGCAAGAACAGGCGTTCCATATCTTGTAAAATTGAAAAGCAATCCCGATCTGAAATGGGAGAACAAATACTTGCTTCCTGCTTTGTCTGGTTTTGCATTGTCCCTCATTACGACGCTACTTATCTTGCCGGCAATGGACCCAAAAATTGGATTTGTCCCCATCTTTGGTATGGCATATTGTCTACAAGACCTGTCCAGAGAAGCACAGAAATTTCTTGGATTCGAGTGAATAAAAAAATGAGTTTAATCGGAGCTAGACTTAATACTGGACCCATTAATTTCTTCAAATAGAAGATGAGCTAAAAAAGAAAATATTTAATAGATAGAAAAATTGTTATTTTATTGGCTATCTATAACAACAACTATCTATTTATATATAGTAACTACTATATATGACTATAAAATCTGCAACTATTAAATCTGCAAAATCTCTTTGGAACTCTTTTCCTTTAATTTTGGGAACTATTTTACTTGTAAGCTTAATTTCTACCATAATCCCGAAATCATTTTATTCTAATATATTTAGTAAGAATATTGTTCTAGATTCTATTATCGGAAGTTTGATAGGAAGTATATCGGCAGGAAACCCAATAACAAGTTATATTTTTGGAGGAGAATTATTAAAGCAAGGAATTAGCTTAGTTGCTGTTACTGCTTTTTTAGTTGCCTGGGTTACGGTAGGAGTCGTTCAACTTCCTGCAGAATCGGCAATCTTAGGAAAAAGGTTCGCATTTCTTAGGAATTTCACCTCGTTTATACTTGCGATTCTTGTCGCAATAATGACTGTATTAACTTTAGGAGTCTTGGCATGGATATAAAAAATAGACATAAACTAAAACAAATTTCCGTTTCTTGGTATTTTTTAATAATTGTAATCTTAGCTTATGCACTCGTATTTAATTTCAAAAAAAGTTTATTTTTTTCCAGTTTAAATTTCTTTTCTAATATAATCTTAAAAATTATTCCTATTTTTGTTTTTGTTTTTGCCTTAATGACACTTACAAATTATCTTATCACTCCCAAATTCATAATGAAATATTTGGGAAATCAAGGGATTACAAAATGGCTTTTTGTAATTATTGGAGGTATTTTATCTTCCGGACCAATTTATATATGGTATCCCCTCATGGCAGATTTAAAGAATAAAGGTTTTAGTTATGGATTAATTGCTTGTTTTTTGTATAACCGAGCCATTAAAATTCAATTATTGCCTATTGCTATTTTTTATTTTGGTATAAGATATATTTTAGTTTTGACATTTGTTATGGTTTTTGTGTCTGTTTTCCAGGGAATATTATTGGATAAATTATTGGAGGTTAAAAAAATGAAAACTGCTGTAGATTCAGAAGAAAAAATATTGAAATAGACTTTCTTCGTAAAATCAAAGATTTCACTCTGACCACGCCTTCTTAGTTTACCAAATCAAACCTTGCTGTTTGCATCTGTTAAATTGACAAAAAGTCTTACATGCTCCTATACATAATAATCAGTAATTTTTTTATGCTTTCCCAGTATTGCATGTACCTTTTTAAGCTCTTCAGGTATGTTGATTCCTTGTGGACACTTTTCCAAGCATTTACCACATTGAACGCACATGACAGCACTCCCATTCGACTCATCCCCTTTTAGTTGTTCTTTAGACCTGGCCAGTTTTCCATAGCCTCTTCTCAAAAGCCACCGACGAATGCGTCTATCCTCAACGGAAACGTTATTCAATATTGCAAAATTCTGGGGAATATTGACGCCAGAGGGGCAGGGCATGCAATACCCACATGCCGTACATGGAACGAGAATCCTCTTACGATAGACTTCTATGAGCTTGTTTATGACCTCCAAATCATCCTCGTTTAGCTTGCCTATTCCTGAACGGTTTGCACTAGCACAGTTTTCGTCAACCATTTTTTGGGAACCCATGCCACTAAGAACGACCGAGACTTCGGGACGATTCCAGACGAATTGAAGTGCCCAATCGACCGGTGATCGTTGATTCCTGGCTGCTGCCATGATCTCGCGAGCTTCTGTTGGTGGATTGGCCAATCTTCCGCCTTTCACAGGCTCCATGATCACCACTGCAATCCCTTTATCATGGGCATACCGTAAACCATCGGTAGTTGCCTGGATGCCCGTATCCATGTAATTGTATTGGATTTGAACAACATCCCAGTTGTAATAATCCACTACCTCTTTGAAAACTGGAAGTGTATCATGGAATGAGAATCCAATATATCTTATTTTTCCTCTTTCTTTTGCCTCTATCATTTTGTCCATCAATTGCAAGTCTTTCAGCTTTTCAAATTGACCTTTGGTCATGCGGTGGAAAAGATAAATGTCCAGATAATCGGTTTGAAGCTTTTCTAACTGCCGTTCCAGATAACTATCGAAATCTTCTGATTCTCTCACAAAAAACATTGGCAACTTGGTAGCCAAGTGAACCTTTTCACGATACCCATCTTGAAGGGCTTGGCCGACGATTCTTTCGCCCGCTCCAAAGTGATACGGCCATGCGGTATCTATATAGTTAATTCCTTGGTCAATCCCGCTTCGAATTATTTTGATGGATGTGCCTGCATCTACCTGTAGGGGCATGAATCTTTTCGTTGGCAAACGCATGCAGCCAAATCCGAGGGCTGAAACTTCCCAGTCAAGGGAACCCATTTTACGATATTGCATTTTATGACCCCCCTATCTACTCATAGTAAAAGAGATCAGTGTCTGGATTTTTTAGTTGTATTGCGTCTACAAGACAACCTTCACACCATTCTTATTTGTTGGAATATATATAAATGAATCGTCTGTATTTCTTTCACTTAACGAAAGCACATATGCGACGTTTGACCAAAAAAGAAATATCCAGAAATGTAAGGTTGTAAGCCAGTTTTGCATATGCAGTATTATATGCAGTATTAGATGATACTATATAATGTTGCTAACATTTTGCTCCTTTATCATTTTTTATGATGGTTTCGTCTGGAATACCACCATTTTTAAAGTGCTTATCCACCCAGCCAGAAACAACATCGTCTCTGCTATCAAAATACTTGACATAGGGTTTTATATCAAGAACAGGTGTTCCGTCTAAAACATCCACCTCTGTAAAATGCATTTTGTTCCCCCTTATGCTTTTGATTTTTACAATAGAAAAACCTATATGATTGGGGCGATGTGGGCTTCTTATTGCAAATATCCCATGTTTATTTCTCTCAAGAAATGGCTCTACTTCAATTTCCTCTTTATGGGACTTATGGAAATACCATATTATTATGGCATGACTAAATTGATCCAAGTCTTTTAATCCATCTACATATTTTTCTTTTAGCTCAATCCAAGCCTCTATTTTGTCGTTAAAAATACCCTGTATGGGCATATCTTTAATTTCTTTATAAGGCGAGTGGATTATTCCGATCGGATGCATTATGATTTGATTCATGATTTCACCTATTGACTAACTATAACCAGCCCCAAATTACCGAAGCAACCTTAACGCCGGTAACTATGAACATCTCATTTAATTATATCATAAATGTCTCTAATCAGGCTTTAATGTTCATCTCTTTTCTAACAAGTGTTGCATCAACATCTGTCATTTTTTATCACAATTATATAGAGTGGTTAGAGAATCCTATAAGAGATTGCTTGGACTGCTTTCAGAGCCACTGAGAGCCCAGCAAATCTTATAAGTTATGGATGGGTGGAGAGTTTAGGTGGGGCGGAGGTACAATTCACTTCCAAAGGATATTTAAGACCGTTGCAAAAACGATACCTACAATAATTGCCACTGCTATTGTTTCCAACACTCCTAAGTCTGTCACTCCTCCGATTGCTCCTGCAAATGCACCGACAAAAGCTCCTATGACAGCACTCTTTTTATCAAATTTCATAATTTTATAATGATTTCTTCTGGTATGTATAACATATCATATTACCATTTTGAAAGTGCTTATCTAACCAAGACACAACATCGTCTCTGCTACCGCATTTTTAACATGACCCCCAAGAGGGCAATGTTTAGGTGGAATATATTTAAGAGAGTTTAGGGCGATATAGGATAATGTGATTTATCAAAAATCAAAAATGAAAAAGATAGTTGCTATTATATTTTTGTTGAATTTGGTTACATGCATTTTTTCAGGATGTGTGAAATTAGGACCGACACTCACATCAACACCCACACCTGATTCAGATGGGGATGGATGAAACGATGAACAAGAGAAACTTGCAGGAACTGACCCATATAAAAAAGATACAGATGGAGATGGTTACTGGGATACACAGGATCCAAATCCTTTAGATGCCAATATACCTGTATCCAAAAGTACAGCTACTCTAACACCACAACCAGCCCCCACTCCGACGCCAACGTCCCCGCCAACTCCGACACCTACGCCAACACCAGTGCTAACAACCCCAATCTATGCATTATTCACTTATAGCGATTATGGAGACTGGGGTCACAACAACGCTTTATCCCGATGGAGATGTAATCGTCGTTGACAGTAAGAATCCTGACGAACCATATACATATAGTTGGAAATGGTATCGGCAAGATGTGCTATACCACAAAGATGTGTACCACATACTAGAAAACGATGAACCTATTGTGCAGCTTAGTTTGTATTCAGATAATACGTGTCTTGTGGAAGAGATGCAACTGATTTCTAAAGGTGGAGTTTTGGCTATTGCTGGTACTTGGAGTTACTCTCCGATTCCCACGCCCCCTCCAATTACTACTTAGCATCAATGATCCCAATATTCGCTTTTGATTATTTCATCTGACATCAAATTTATCTGGTTATGGGTAAAATGACTACGAAACATAAACAAAAATAGGTGACAAAATGGACAGAGCGCTCTATGTAGGTCGTTTCCAGCCCTATCATCTGGGACATCATGAGGTCATCAAAAAGATCGCAAAGGAAGTGGACGAACTCATCGTTGGCATCGGAAGCGTTCAAAAAAGCCACACCATTTCAGACCCTTTTACAGGTGGTGAAAGGGTTATGATGGTTTCACGCTCGCTTGCGGAACTTGACATCATCTATTATGTCATCCCGATAGCAGATGTGGATAGGCATGCAATTTGGGTATCGCATATACAATCGTTAACACCTCCGTTTAGCATCGTGTACTCCAATAACCCACTTGTCATCGGCTTATTCAGCGAAACAAAAATCGAAACAAGAAGATCGCCCCTATTCAAAAGAAGCATCTATTCTGGTACTGAGATCCGTCGTCGTATGCTCAACGATGAGAGATGGGAGGATTTAGTTCCCAAAGCCGTCGTTGAGGTTATCGAGGAGATTGACGGTGTGCATAGACTTAAGAGTCTCTCACTGACCGACTCTCCAGACTCAGCAGCCTCTTTTTAATCTCTATGTCTCTTGAATAGCCACCTATGTTGCCCTTACCAACAACTCTGTGGCATGGGATGACTATGGGGACATGGTTCTTGCTCAACACGTTTCCAACTGCGCGTGCAGCTCTAGGGTTTCCAACACGCTTGGCCAGCTCAGCATAGGTGATCCTATTACCATAGGGAACTTTTCTGGTCTCCTTCAGCACCGCTTGTTCAAAGGGCGTAAAGCCTTCCAGACATACATCGTATTTCAGAAAATCCACTGGCTTGCCGCTGAAATATCGCGTCAGATCGCCCGTGATCGGCAGCTTTTTTATCTCTCCAAATCGTCTAAACTCGATAGATTCGATGCTATTTTCTGAAGCCTCTATCCAAACATAGCAGTCCAGGGGTTTTGAGAATGTGATGCCGGTTTGCTTTTTCGCCATGGTTAGTAACATATCCTTAGAGATGCTTATAGGATATGCGCTTATGAAGATCGCATTCGAACTCTCGGGAGAACATGCAACGCTGCCAAGAGCGGAGGTCATTGCTTGCCTGGAGTCCTTGAACATCGATTTTAGAGAGGTCGCGTTCATGGATCAATTGCTCATAGTCGATGTCCAAGATGTTCCACCAATTGCGAAGCATCTTGCCATGACCCACCATATCCTAGAGGTGATTTTCATTTGTCCCGCAAACATCAAGTCCATCCTGAGATTAGTCAGCAATGCTGACCTTAGTATCGAAGACAGAACTTTCTGTATTAGGGCAAAACACATTAGGGGTGCCGATTTAAGCTCTACAGCTCTGGAAAAAGAGACAGGAGCGATCGTTCACAAAAAGGGATATCGCGTGGATCTGGATAACCCAGACGTCATGTTTCATCTAGTGCTTACTGAAGATCAATGTGTGTTCGGGCGACTGATAGAGTCAGTAGATAGGGGTCAATATGAACTTAGAAAACCTAAGCAGAGACCGTTTTTCCATCCCGGCGTTTTACTGCCAAGATTGGCACATGCGTTGGTTAACATCTCATCCGTGAGCGATGGGATATTGCTAGATCCATTCTGTGGAACTGGCGGCATCCTCATAGAGGCTGCATTGACTGGCGCCCAATGCGTTGGCATGGATGTTCAACAAAAAATGGTGTTAGGTACGAGCCTAAACCTAAAGTATTATGATATAGGGGGTCTGCTAATAATTGGAGACGCATGTGCAACTCCCTTAAGGAGTGAAAAAGTGGATGCAGTCGTTACGGATCTTCCGTATGGCAGGTCTGCTTTGATTCAAGCCAGATCGTTGGAGCACCTGTATCGTTGTTCGTTGAGTGAAATATACAGGGTATTGAAAAAGAATAAAAAGGCAGTAATAGTATCACAAATGCCTTTGGACAAACTTGCTGAGGAGGTCGGCTTCATCGTTAAAGAGAGTTACCAGGAGCGCGTCCATAGGAGCTTAACTCGCCAGATAATCGTATTACAAAAACAAAAGTAAAGTGAGGTATGAAGATGGAAAAAGAAAGGGCGATAATCACGGTAAATGGTGTTGATCATCCAGGTATCATCGCAACCATCACCAATGTCCTTGCAGATATGGACATAAACATCGAGGACCTGAGCCAGACGGTCTTGCAGGACCTTTTCACCATGATCATGATTGTGGACCTCAGAGGGGCAGATGTTATAGAGTTGCAAGATAAGCTAAGCAAAACTGGGGTCAAGCAAGGTGTTCGAATTACGGTGCAGCACGAAAACATATTCAAATACATGCATAGGGTGTGAGCCTGTCATGTTATTCAGCACAGAAGAAATTCTTGAAACGATCAGAATGATCGCAGTCGAACATCTCGATATACGCACGGTCACGCTTGGGATTAATCTCCAAGGATGCGCAAGCGATGATGCCGATGTTGTCAGCCAGCGCATACATGATAAAATTGTCACTACATCAGAGAGACTTGTTCAGGAGGCAGATTCCGTAGAATCCAAGTATGGCCTCCCCATAGTGAACAAGAGGGTTGCAGTCACTCCGATAGCAACGTTGCTTGATGCCCTTGTAGCGGGCATGTCTGAAGAGGAGACTGCTTGCGCAGGAGTAAAAATCGCAAAATCCATGGACTCGGCAGCAAAGTTCGTGGGCATTGACTTCATTGGAGGATATTCTGCCTTGGTTCACAAGGGCTTTACCAGAGGTTCTACGGCTTTAATCAACTCGATTCCCAAGGCTTTGACTGAGACGGAGACCGTTTGTTCCTCTGTAAATGTGGCTTCAACCAAAAGCGGCATCAACATGGATGCGGTCATCGAGATGGGAAAGGTCATTAAGATTGCCTCTAAGAAACCGATAAACTGTGCAAAGCTGGTGACCTTTGCGAATGCACCTCCGGATAATCCCTTTATGGCCGGGGCATTTCACGGCTCTGGTGAGCCCGAGGCAGTAATAAACGTGGGTATATCAGGTCCTGGTGTGATACGTGCAGTAGTTGATCAGGTCGAGAATGTGGATTTGGGCACTCTTGCAGAGAATATCAAGCGAACCTCATTTAAGATCGCACGTGTCGGCGAGTTGGTGGGAAGGGAAATGGCTGCTCGCCTTGGAGTGAAGTTTGGCATCATCGATTTATCGCTTGCACCTGCCCCGATCAGGGGCGATTCCGTCGCCAATATACTGGAGGCGATGGGCTTGGAAAGATGTGGCACTCACGGAAGCACTGCAGCCTTGGCACTGCTAACCGATGCAGTAAAGAAAGGTGGTGCGATGGCCTCTTCGTATGTGGGAGGTTTGAGCGGTGCATTTATTCCCGTAAGTGAAGATGCTGGAATGGCAGAAGCGGTCGAAAAAGGTGCGATCAACCTTGAAAAGCTGGAAGCGATGACATCGGTCTGCTCGGTGGGTTTGGACATGGTGGTAGTGCCAAAAGATACTACGGCGGAAACGATATCTGCCATAATAGCGGATGAATGTGCCATAGGTGTTGTCAATAACAAGACTACGGGCGTGCGGATTATTCCAGCTGGTAAGGAGGGTGACTATGTGGAGTTTGGCGGTTTGCTCGGAAGGTCTCCAGTGTTATCCATTGGAAAGTTCTGCTCTGCAAATTTTGTGCGCAGGGGGGGCAGGATACCAGCACCAATACAAAGCTTAACCGGCTAGAGTGATACAAATGTTAAAAGTAACCTTTCTGGGCACCGGTGGAACGCTTCCGACGACAAACCGAAACCCCTCTGCGATCATCATAAACAGAAAAGGCGAGCTCATGCTCTTCGACTGTGGGGAGGGGACTCAGCAACAGATGATGAGGGCCAAGACAGGTATGAAAAACCTTACATCCATTTTTATTACACATTACCACGCAGACCATATTCTTGGCATCCCAGGCTTGATCCAAACGATGTCCTTTCAAGGAAGAACAGAGCCATTGCACCTCTACGGTCCGCGTTGGATTCACGAGTTTATCCAGATAATGCTCGCGCTAGGTTATTACAAACTGAGCTTTGAAGTCAAGGGATACGAACTTCGACCCGGAGATGTTGTTGAGAGAGCCGAATATACGATCAAAGCGATAAAAACAGATCACGGCATCCCGAGCATTGGTTATGTGCTGGAAGAGAAGGAGAGATTAGGTAGGTTTAACAGGGAGAAAGCCATCGAGTTAGGCGTTCCACCCGGACCGTTGTTCTCAAAGCTACATTCCGGAGAGACGATCTTCGTTGGAGGAAAGGAAATCAAATCCTCTCAAGTGGTAGGTCCTGCACGCAGGGGAAGAAAAGTAGTCTATACCGGAGATACCCGCCCCGTCGATACGATAGTTGAGGCAGCAAGAAATGCAGATTTGCTTATCCATGATGGCACCTTAACCCATGATATACTGGACTGGGCGATTGAGGCAAAACACTCAACAGCTAAGGAGGCGGCAGAGACAGCATCAAAAGCCTGCGTAGCAGAGCTCATTCTAACGCATATTAGCTCACGCTATTCTGAGGATCCAAGTCCCATACTGACAGAGGCACGATCGATCTTTAAAAACTCGCATATTGCCCAGGAACTCATGGAAATCGTGATACCTTATCCGGATTAGTGCATATATCGGGTCTGTTTTACGATGATAAAATGAAATGGATCCAGTTGCAGCATCATCCAGCTAACAAGTTGTCACTTTTCATGATTATTATATAATATAACTGAACAGGAATAAGCACCGATGAAAAGAGGGTCATGATATAGAAGGGAGACCCTTCACACTTACGTTACGATAAGATATGAACGGGCGAGAAAGGTCTAGGATGGCTTGTGCACGTAACGTATTATCCTTTACAAGACCATTGTATCTTTAGATAGGGAGGCAACATTGATGGCCGCTGATACAAGTTTAAGATGCTGGATGATGCTATCTTAATGAAAAAGCTCACAGAAATGCATAAAGCCAATGATTATCACAAGAGATGAGCATTTGGAGTGGTTAAATGGCATTCAATTCATCGCATAAGTACAGGCTGATAGCCTTTGATATGGATGGTACGCTGGTCAAAGAAAAAAATTCCTGGGGGACCCTTCACCAATATTTTGGCACCAAGGATAAAGCACAAAATAATAAGGAAGAATACGTTGGTGGAGGGATAAGCTATGCAGAATTTATGCTAAAGGATGCAGCTCTCTGGCTTCCCTTTAAGCCTACCAAGGGGCAGATGGAGCAAGCTCTCTCCAGCTATACGCTGATGCCTCATTCAGAGCAGGTCATAAAAAAGCTCAAGGAAGAGGACATTGAAACCGTAATAGTCACTGGCGGACTTGATATATTGGCGAGAAAAGTAGCAACTAGATTGGGTATTGAGAATGTGCTGGCAAATAGCTTTGTTTTTGACGATGACGGGTATCTAACAGAAAAAGAGATTTGCAACGTTGATGTCATGAGAAAAGATACGGCACTAGGGCGTTTTGTGCAAGAGCTAAACATCCCCCTTTCAAAATGCATAGCTGTGGGTGATAGCAACTATGACGCTGAGTTTTTGAAGTGTGCAGGCTTGGGAATCGCCTTCGATCCCGATCCAGTGCTGTCAAAATCTGCATCTGTGGTGATATACGACCTCAGGGAAATCTTACGATATATCTGATTTAAGGCGGGGGGCATACTTTATTATTTAATTTAATATATTTAAACTAAAGATTTGAAGTATCAAAAATACATATTCAGTAAATCTTGAGTATTAGGCTATAGTTTTTTTGAAAAGTTTTTAAATAATTAATTACAATAGCTAGATGATACAATAGCTAGATGACCATTACACTGGCTACGATTTAATATGTTGATTTAATATGCTCCTAAAACCGTGAGAATCAAGAAATAGGAAAAAAAGGATATGGGTTGGTGACAACATAATAAACTCAAAGGGGGTGAACTTAAAAAGCAGTTTATTAAAGCGTTGGAAAAGAAAGATCGATAATAGGTGTATTTAACATATGCACGGTAAAGGCGGATTTTTATGGACCTAGATGAGAGAAATCGGGTAGGACAGAGAATTTCTGGAAGAACGCTCATTGTAAATGTTGTTCTATCTTCAGTCAAGATTTTGGCAGGAGTTATCGGGCAAAGCAGTGCAATGGTGGCAGATGGTTTTCATACACTTTCTGATGTGATGAGTACGATAGCTGTCATGATCGGTTTAAAAATTTCTTCAAAACCACAAGATGAAACACACCCCTATGGTCATGAAAAGCTAGAATCTGTCACAGCAAAGGTTCTTGCCGTTATATTGTTTGCTACTGCAATTTTTATTGGATATGGTGCGATAGAAAAGATCATCCTAAGAAATCTCTCAACACCGGGCCTTATTGCAATATATGCAGCAATTCTTTCTATTTTTGTTAAGGAATGGATGTATCGCTATACCATAAAGGGTGCAAGAAGGATTGAAAGTTCGGCAATGCTTGCTGATGCCTGGCATCATCGGAGTGATGCTCTATCATCGATAGGTGCACTTATCGGCATATTCGGGGCCAGATTGGGTATTCTTATTTTAGATCCTCTTGCTTCATTGATTATAGGTGTATTCATAGCAAAGGTTGCCGTTGATATTTATTTGCGGTCTATAAAAGAAGTGGTGGACCATGCAGCCGATAAAGAAGTTATTGATAAAATTAGGAATGAAATCCTAAATGTTGAGGGCGTACTGGGAATTGATGATCTAAAATCAAGAATCCATGTAAATAGATTATATGTAGATGTTGAAATCAGGGTTAAGAATGACATAAAAGTTGATGAGGCCCATGAAATTGCTGAGGAAGTCCATTTAAAAGTTGAGGATGATCCTAAAGTAAAACATTGCATGGTGCATGTGAATCCATCTAAATAAGCTACAATCTTTTTGAGTGGTGTCTTAGTGATAAATTTGTTAAAGATACAGTACTTCCGAAAATAAAATCCCACCAAACAAGTCGATGATAGAGTGGAGTGGTAAGAATCTTTTTTAAGGATCTGCTAGGTAGTTAAGTTAAATCTCTCTAGACCAATTAAAACAAAAACTTAAAAAGAAAAGTACTTAACATTAGAAAGTGATTGAAAAATTAGAAAGTGGAGCCCAATATGCAAAATCGAAAAATCGGCCTTGTAGAAAACCTCTATCCGAATGAACATAAATGCTCTCCTGACTGCTCTATCGATATCGTATTGTATATCACCAGCTTGATCTCCTTGACCAGATTCCTATGCTTTCTGGCTTT
>JAQUQR010000011.1 GCA_028715985.1 Methanocellales archaeon | reverse complement strand
TTACAGAAATGGTTACATCCTCTCCAACGTAGGCTATATTAGCCGGATTGGTAGTCACTGCTGCCCCAGCCGGCGTCACAAACGCGGCGAACATCGATAGGACCATTAGCGCCACTAAAAGCGTGGCAGTAATTTTATTCTTCATTATCTCTTTAACCTCCCTTTTTTATTTTCTTTTGTTGAAGTGATATAATGTCCACCTTTATAAGACTTTGGTCATAAATATATTTTGGTAGTCATAGACTTTAGCCTTCTGGTGACATACTCCCCCCAACTTTAGAGTATATTTGATGTACATCCTATTTAAATGCTTTGCGGTCATTTGAAGCTTTTAAAGCCATAGTGTCATCGAATATCGAATTCAGAATATCAAATTGAGTAGGTCATAAATGTATGTCATAAATATTTGTGATATAAGAAACAGATAATCAATTCAGACATATCGGGTTACCATCAAGGATAAAAGGATAATTGAGCATAACGAACAATCCTCTTTTTGATATATATGTGTAGAACACAGGTACACGATTTTTACAATATTTTAAGCTAAAAAAGTATCTTGGTTCAATGCGCAATTCAGCTCGTACTCCAGCAAGTAAGTAGTTTGCCTCACCACCCATATGTTCCATAAGTTTATCCGTATTTCCGGAATTCTTTGCTTGATTCTGCAGGATTGGCTTTTCTTTGGATAACTTGCCTTTCGCATTTACTCAAGCAATGTATATAGAAGGTCTTCCAGGAATTGAGAGTCTCCTTTTGTTCTGGGGATCGTAATCCGCATCTATCTTGACTGTTAAGCCGACCTCTCCTTCGATGAAATCCTTTGCATCTCGCAATATATCCCCTTCATTCATTCTCGGAACCCTCTCTGAAAACATCCTCTTAATGAACTCTGAGACTTCCTTACCCCTTTTTCTCAGGTTCTCCTCTCGCATAACTTCTTTCGGGGCATCGCCGAGGCTCTTATCTCCAATAAGGTCCAATACCCTCCACTTCCAATCCTCTGCAGTGTATATATATGCAATGGTGCCACCCCTTATTTTAGCTATGCTAAGAATCTCTTTAATATCATCTATGATGCCTTTGATGAACTCCTCACCCCTCTCAATTTCATCGTCGATTTTATCTTCGTCATAGGTTGGATATCCTGCAAGAGAGATGAAGCCCTCTTTGCCCAATTTTTCCCATATCTCCTCACATATATGCGGTACGAAAGGAGCGAGAATCTTGGTCTGGGTTAGGATAAACCAATCCATCAATTCCCTGTTTTGCCCAGCCCTCCTTAGGTACCATCTCAAATATCTCTGAAGGTCAAAATAACCTCTCTGAAGAGCTGTTCTGAACTCCGTGGTATCCATCATTTCCAGGGTGGCTTTTATCGCCCTGTTTGTGACGGAGCTGAACCATCGGTCGATGTATTTTATGCCAGTTTTACCTTTACCATAATTTTCAAGGGCAAAGTCATGCCACTGCTCGAGCTTAGAGCCTATGGATTTTGCGAACTCGGTGTCCCAGTTGGGATCATCAAGTCCTTCACCACCATACATCAGGGTCAATCTGGTGACGTCTGCACCATACGTGTCAAGAATCTGGCGCAAAGTGTAAAAATTGCCCTTTGATTTGCTCATCTTGGATCCATCGATCTGAATGAATCCATTGACGCCTATTCCAAGCGGCCAATATGCCTTTGAGAATAGTGCTACGTGGTTAAACAGGCAGAAAGCGAGATGATTCTGCACAAGGTCTTTACCGGAATTTCTGAAATCGAAAGGATACCAATATTCGAACTCAGCCCTCATTTTCCTCAGTAGTTCAACAGATATTTGGGCGTCTCTTGCTGCCTTCTCATCGTCTCCAACGCCCAGGAAGACGTAATCGAAAAATGAATCTGTCGCCCCAATGCCATATCTTCCATCTTCCAGATAATGGGGGATAGTATAATAGGCCATGTATATCGTCGAGTCAGATAGGGATTCTATCACCCATTTCTCATCCCATGGAAGCGTCGTTCCCAGCCCAAACTCCCTTGTGCACGCCCAGTCTTTCAACCAGTCGATGACATAGTCGAATTGCCTCCGAACCTTGTCGGGATAGAGAATCATATTGTCCAGGGCTTCATGTGTCCTTTTTTTCCAGTTTTCATCCGAGTATCTCAAAAACCATTGGTCAGAGACGATTTTCACGATGCATTTGGTTAAGCACCTGCAAATGACCTCTTCGGATAACTCATAAAATAACGCGGCTTTGTTCTCTCCAATAAAATCGCTGACAATTTTTTCTTTTGCCTCAAAAACCTTCAAACCCGCATACTTTCCGGTATTCTCGTTTAATATGCCGGTATGGAATTCCTTCTTATAAATTTCCTTTGTCGCCTCCTCTAGTCTCGGGTCCTCTTGACACGCTATCTCCATTTTTTTAACTATCCCTATCGCAGGATGCGCTCCGTAACCAGGAACTTTGATCAACGAAATGGGCCCTATGCCCTCTACCAGAGCACTGGCTACCCCACAGGGATTTTTCTGTACATCCTTCAGTGCAGCGTAGTCATAGGGAGCATGAGAGGGGACTGACATCACTATACCGGTTCCTGTATCGGATTTGACGAAAGTCGCAGGAAGAATTGGCACTTGTCCTCCGGTTACCTTGTTAGTGCAACGTTCTCCCACCATACTCTCGCCTTTTAAGTGCCTGAATATTTCCACAACGTGTTTTTGCGCTCGCAGCTTCTCGACCATATCCTCAGATATGATCCAACGTTCGTTATCCACGCCTGCCTCAACATAGTCTGCATCTGGATTGATCCAGAGATTGGTGACGCCAAAAGAGGTTTCGGGTCGATAAGTCGCAGTTGGCAACACCTTACCATTAAAATCGAACTTGATCAGGTATGTCTCCTCCGGGGTAGTGCCTTCTCCTTCCAGACGCGCATGGTCCCCCACAGGAGAGGAGCATTTTCCACACCAAACAACCGGATGTTCTCCTTTTGCGACGTAGCCACACTCTTTTAATTTTCTAAACTGCCATTTGATGAAAGCATCATAATGAGGATTCAGTGAAGTCGTGATGAAGCTCCTACGCCAGTCTATGCTGGCGCCCAGATTTTTAAGATCTTGCATCGTTTCTTTGGGAAAGAAAGAGGTCCAGTATATCGGGTCTGAAAAATTGGGGATCTCCTCAGCAGCAATGCCCATTTGTTTCAGTATATCTATCTGAGCTTTCTCGTTCTCTGCTATTCTCTGCGCAGCAGCTATTATGGGCGTGCCGGTGCAATGAAAAGCGAAGGGGAACAACACATTATAGCCCTGCATGCGCTTGTATCGTGCAAATACTTCCACCCTCATCAAGGAAAACGTGTGCCCCAGGTGAAAGTAGCCATTCATATATGGATAAGGGAAGTTTACAAAAAATTTCTTTTTGGAAGCATCTATCTCCGCTTCAAATACCCTTGATTTCGCCCAACAGCTCTGCCATTTCTCCTCTATATGGCGATTCGCAAAAGATTGGCGATTCATAAAAAAAAAATATTTTATTTATTCCACTCTGTTCATCTTGATCAACGAATATAGGGGGACCCCAGCTATTGAGTCCAATCCTTTCTTGTCGATCATAACTGACATGGCAAGAGGCTTCGAGCCCAGCTCCTCCAACACCTCAACAGTTTCTTTCATCGTGGACCCTGTGGTGATCACATCGTCGATGATGATGCACTTTCTGCCTTTAACTTGGGCGAAGTTATGGCTGAACGTGCCCTTTACACCTTCCCGCTCAGCCCGGTGTTTGCTAGGAAGGAAAACTGCTAATTCAACTCCAAGCTCATCCGCAACCAAACTTGCAAAGGGTATTCCGCTTAGTGCAACTCCAACTACGACGTCTATATCTAGGCCATTATCCAAAGATTCCAAGACCATATCGGTAAGCGCAGATGCAATGTAACTCATTCTTTGTGAGCTTGATCCGATTTTACTCCAATCCACGAATATGTCCTTGGGAGCTTCTTTAGTAGGGCGAGTGAGTAACCATGTGACGGTTTCGCTTGATACATTAAGCTCATCGGCAATTTCTCCTGGTCTCAGCCCCTTATTCCTTAGCTCCATCGCCTTTTTTACCAGTTCGTCAATATTCATCTAAATCCACTCCTCTCCTTTTTTACCCTTTTTTTCAATCTTGAGCCACACACCGGACATGTGCTACCACTCGGAAAATACCTATTACATCCAATACAATGTTTTTCCCATATTAAAACATCTCGGATTCCTTTTTGGATTATCGGTTTTATCTTGACTCCGAGTCTGGAGGCCATATTTTGAATTTCGTAGTCATCAGAGACAAGATACACTCCATCGTCCATGTACTGGAGAGCTTTTGCCAGTAAACTGACATCGGTTTTAGATAACGAATCGAAATCTCCAGTCCTCTTTGCCTCTCTCTCAACCAAACTGATGTAATGTTTTTCCGCCTGCTCAACCCTCATGCCTGCATCCTGAGCCATCTCGAAGAGCAGGATGGATTTTTCATCCTTTAATTCAGTCATTACATCTGGCACCGTCACCAATTCTCCATCCAAACAAAATCCGTAGATGAACACCATGGCATCCAATATTAATTTGGGCATCATTTCACTTTTCAAGGTGCGTTCATAAATAAATTTAACCTAGTAAAGGGCTTTGCATCTAAAGTCTGTTTTGACCCATGGGCGCTCCGATCATCATAATTTATTATATCCCTTTCTTTCTTTTAAAATGACCAATTTCCGCCCTATGGTGGGGGTATTTCACTCACACAGCCGACAAAAAGCTCAATACGCTCAATATCTTCCCTATACTTCAAGTGCAATTCGAAATCCTCGGTTTGTCCGCTCTTAACATAAGGAGCAATAATGCCACATACAGGACCTGGATCAATACTACCCCCAATCTGCTCCCCTTCCGAATTAAAAGCATGCGCAGCCATGCATATGTAATAATCCCTATCATACTCATTTTTAATAGTTCCAGTGATTACAATACCAAGATCCCCTACGTTAGCTGCATTAAGGGAGCAAATATCATTTAATTCCAGAGAACAATATTTTAAACGAGAATCGTTCAAAAGTATTTTGGATTTGTTTCCCCGGTAAGTGAAGTATTCACCGGGTTGTGGTGTTAAATGAGGTATATCCGCCATCATAGGTACTTCTTTGGTAGGCTCTATCTTCGTAGATTGCCAATCGCTTGGTGGTAGCGACTTTCGAGGGTAGGTGAAGATCCTAATAACCTCTGAACTCTCTAAATCCACGTATATAGTTGCAAAAATCCCTGAGAGATTTGGATCGAGATTTACAGCTATGCTAACTGTCGGATATGCGTGGAAATAACATTTTCCCCCTAAGCTGCTTTCCCAGTAGTCAACCTCTATATTCTGTATCTTGTATTCTTTGTTCCCTATCATTTCCAAAACTTCGGGATCGGCCAAAGCTATTTTTAATACTTCATCCTTCTGTTTCTCTGTCAGAGAAGCCAATTTCAGATCGTAATTAATGCAGCCTCCTTGTGCTTCCCCCTGAATCAAATCCACAGGCACGCCAATGGTAATCCCAAGAACCCACGGTAGTTTCTTCTCTTCCGTGAGAATATAAACCATACACATACGACTGCTTTCGTCTTCTAGAGGAGTCACTTCGTAAACCTCGTACCCCTCACCTAGCCATTTCTTTCCTTCCGGGTCGTTTATAGCCAATTCAATTGCCTTTGCTTTTTCCTCTTCTGTTAGTGCTTGCACATCCGGATAAGGAGGTATAGCAGGTATAGGTGGTTGTGGCTCTACTTCACTTGGAGTCGATTTTAAGACCTCGTCCGATAGAAAAACGATGTAGCCCGCTGTTCCTATAAGGGCAACCACTAAAGCTAAACTCACTACTAAACCATGCCCATGTATTTGTTCTCTCTTTTTCATTTCTTAAGCAGTCCACCTCATTTCAGCTTTTTGACTTATCGCAGTCTATCAATAAAATATTGTATAAATTTGGCTTGTCATACTCCTAGCTTGTCATACTCCTATTCCCTTTGCCTTCCACGGTATTTTACGAAAACTGTCAACAACGATATAAACACGCACCCTGCCAGAATCCATAATATCGGTGTATTCGTAAGAATATCATGAAAAGTATCATATATTGATGGTTCGAAACTTTCAGCCACAATGATCTTCCATCCATCGATCATCGTTTTGTGTAACTGCTGGTTCTCTGGCGTTCGCTCATAGACCCAGAGCGTGACCGTTTTCCGTGCTGAGCGATCGAGCGAAACCCCGCCAATTTTCATCTCAGGATTCTCTTTCCACCTCTCTATTTGCTCCCTGATCCAAGCTAGCTCTTCATCAGTTGCCTCTCCGCCTTCTGTTTGTTTTAACCACACATTGACTTTCCAATCACCAATCCTTGTGCCATTTAATTGCTGGTTCTCCGGTGTAAGCTCATAAACCCAGATATCGACTTCCTTTATTTTTCTAATTATTACCCATTCTGCTATTTGCAGCTCAGGTTTCTTTTCTAAACCTTCTATTTCTGAGTTGATCCAGGCTATGTCTTCACATTCTGTTTCATTTGGATCATTTGGAGAATATGCCTTAGCGCTATCTGAAGGGCTATCGACTGCCTTAGCACAACATATAAAACCTTCAACCAATTCGTTTGATTCCGTGTGACAGGCGTGATAGAGTTGCGGAGAGCTAAGAGCTAAAACCAAGATCATAGCTACAAGAACACCTTTTAATCTCTTATTTTTCATTTCTCTTACCTTAGATGCGCAGGCTATGTATAGATATTATAGATATAACACAACAACACTAAAAAGTTTATTTATTCTTCTCTTTTTCCCCTACGTTATTCCATTCTTCCAAAGCTCTACTACTTACCCCCAAGTCCCAATTTTTTGACAATTTAGTTAAATTCAGAGCAAAGACGAAAACTATACTATATACCACCCCCATTCTAATCGATTGAGAGGTGAAAAGACGTGGATATTCCAATCGCACCTGTAGGCAGGATAATAAGAAACGCTGGAGCGAACAGGGTCAGCGAGGATGCCTGTGAAGCTTTGGCGGAAGTATTAGAAGAGTATGGACTCAATATATCGGCAGAAGCGATCAAATTAGCTAAACATGCCGGCAGAAAGACCGTAAAAGCAGTAGACATCAAACTAGCGGCCCATAGACTTTAAAAAATCAATATACCGAGACTGGTCAAAGTTACGATTATACCTGCAACCAGCACACCAAGAAGGATCGCAGGAAGCGCATGGCTGAATTTAATTCCAAAAACAAAAGCGGCAGCACAACCAGTCCAAGCCCCAGTGACAGGCAAAGGAATTGCGACGAACAGTGATAGTGCAATGGTGCCGTATTTTTCAAAGTACTCGCTGTGCCTGCGACGGGTTCGCGTGAACAGCCAATTAAAGAACTTGTCCCAGCTCTTATAGCGTCTAAGGTAGTTGGAAACGGGCTCTAACCATAATAGCAATGGAACAACCGGTATAAGATTTCCAATTACTGCGAGCATGTATGCCGTCAAAGGGTCAAAACCATGCATAATAGCCACAGGAATTGCCCCCCTGAGTTCTGATATGGGCATGGCTGCAACCACTACCACTGAAATCCAGTCTGGGAGAGACATTAAGCTATCTCCATTTTGCCTTGTCTAAGGACTCTGATATAAGCATTTCTATATCCAACTTGCCTTCCTCACGGAGCATATCATCGATCTTCGCAAGCGTAGCTGGATATTTTGGAACTGCGGTGCAACTTTTTTTGGCAGAGGTGGAGGCTTCAAGCGTCCCGATCCTTCTGGCCAGATCGGTGATCTCGGATTTATCGGCTCCTATCAATGGATGATAGATCGGAAAATCTATGCCCCAAAGCTCAGCAAGCATGTTCGCAGAGGTCTGGGATGCAACTTGTCCAAGCGAAGAGCCTGTGATGATGCCATGAGCTCCCTCTTTCTTCGCAATCTCCACCGCAATCTTATACATCATTCTTTTGCACAGTATGCATGTCAACTTCTTATCGCAATTCTCTCGAATGGCAAACAGATTACTTCCGTGCGGAATCTCATAGACCCGCATGGGAAAATTTGGCGCCCAACGTTGCAGTATATCGATGCATTTAGATACGTTTTTCCGCATCACTTCGTCTGAGAACGGCTCGTTATCATAATAGAGGGGTATGATCTCACAGCCCCGCCTCATCATCAGCCACGCAGCAACCGGCGAGTCGATGCCGCCAGAGATCAATGCGACCATCTTGCCCTGTGTACCAATAGGAAGACCCCCAACCCCCTTGAGGACCTTGGTATAGACATAGGCCTTGTCTTTCCTAGCTTCGACAAAAATTTCCCTGTTTGGCGCACCGAGATCTATTCTAGGATTTAGTGTATGCACCCTATCATATACAGCGTCCCCACATGCAACTCCGATATCTCTGGTGGAGAAATCATGGAGTCCCGCCTTGTGGGGCCGTATGGCAAAGGATTCGTTCACCCTAATAGTTTCTTCGCCAAGCTCTGCCGCCACTCGTGCCATCGCTTGAAGATCGGATTCCGTGGTTATCACAGGACTGGTCGAGACCACACCAAAGACATTAGCCACCAAATCAGCGATGCTTTCATCCGAGGCATGAATGAAAATCCTCCCCCAGTCTCTCTTAATAAGAGAATATTCCTTCCCATTAAATTCAAGCACAGATTTGATATTATCGACCAATATCCGCTCGTGTCGTCCCCTAGTGCGATCGCTTTTCAGCCCTATCTCCCCATAGCGGACCAATATGGCATCACAATTGAGTTTCATTTTTCCCCCGACCCCTACCATATCACCCTGAGAACGTTTATCTTTTCCGAAAGGTAAAAAGCCAATAATTAATGATCGAGGGAATAGCATGAAAATTGATGAGAGTGTAATTACCAAAGCAATCATTGAGGACTTCATGAATGTTTTTTTAGAGCATACGGAGGTAGATGTCGCCATAGCAGGTGCCGGACCATCTGGTATGGTAGCTGCTTATTATATTGCCAAAGAGGGGGCGAAGGTGGCAATTTTTGAGAGGAAGTTGAGCGTTGGCGGCGGAATGTGGGGTGGGGGGATGATGTTCCCTCGCATTGTGATACAGGATGAGGCAAAACACATCTTAGACGATTTTGGAATCAAGTATAGGAGATATAAAGAAGGGTACCTTCTTGCAAACTCTATAGAGGTGGTAGGGAAACTGGCAAGTGAGACGATAGCAGCAGGCGCGGAAATATTCAACCTGATAAGTGTGGAGGACGTCATGATCAGGGAGGGCAAAATAACTGGGGTAGTCATAAACTGGAGTTCCGTCGAACTTGGTAGATTACATGTGGATCCGCTGTGCGTTCGCTCTAACGTAATCATAGACGGAACTGGCCATGATGCCGAGATATGCCGCAACTTCGAGCGGAAGATGCCGGATTTGCTAAAGGTCGTCGGGGAGAAACCGATGTGGGCGGATGTCGGCGAACGCTCCATCCTAGAGAACACCAAAGAGATTTACCCCGGCTTGATTGCTGTTGGTATGGCAGCCAATGCAGTAGCAGGTGGTCCGAGGATGGGCCCCATATTTGGAGGGATGATGCTCTCAGGCGAAAAAGCTTCCAAGCTAGCTCTATCCAAACTTTAGGTCACGAACGAAAAGTATCAAAAGAGGATATTTAAATTTCATTTACCCTATAACAGAGCATATATTGCACTGTAGCTGCTATTATTTCCAAGCGATGGGCGTTTCTATAGCTGTGGTGACCGATTAGATTAATTAGTTAGGATAGGATTGACAAATTAGTGATACTTAGCCGTGAAATAGCCGTAATTTATAATTTATATCCGATTTTCCTCAGGAACGCCTTTCGCTCTTTCACATCTTTGGGCGTTTCAATGCCCTTGGATTTCGATCCATCGATCACGCCGATGATTCCTCTTCCCTCATCTGTTTCTGCAACCAACACTTCGATCGGGTTTCCAGTGGCACAGTAAATTCCACAGACCTCCGGGACGTTTTGGATGGTATTCAGCACATTGATGGGGTAGGCATCACGCAAGAATATTAAGAAACTATGACCACACCCGATCTTGAGCGCATCGTCGGCAGCTGCTTTTTTCAACTCAGCATCATTGCCCTCACATCGCACCAAGCAAGGACCTGATGCCTCACAAAACGCGATACCAAACTTTGCATTTGGAACAGTACTAACGATGGCCTCATACAGATCTTCCACGCTCTTGATGAAGTGTGTTTGCCCAAGAATCAGATTGGAATTGGTTGGCAATACTATCTTAACGGTCTTAAACTCCATATTGATCTCTATGTATTAAATTAAGCTGTATTATATTATAGTATTGGGTGCCCTTGCATGAGCAAAACTGGAATCGTATATCATGAGGACTATCTGAAGCACGATACTGGCGATCATCCTGAGAGCAAAAATAGGTTAATCGCCATAATGAGGCTACTTGAGGAGACAGGGACGCTGGAGAAATTGACGGATATTCCTCCACAAAAGGCCACGATCGATCAGGTCAAATATGTGCATAGCACATCTTATATCAAGGAGTTGCAGTCTAGATGCCAGAAAGGCATCGATAGGCTGGACCTCGACACTAGGATTTCATCAGAATCTTATGATGTTGCATTGCTCGCAGCTGGGGGGGTCCTGAGCGCCGTAGATAGGGTCATTGAATGCTTGGATAACGCTTTTGCACTGGTTAGACCACCAGGCCACCATGCAGATTCAAATCTCGGAGGCGGATTTTGCCTTTTCAATAACATCGCCATAGCAACTCGCCACGCTCAACTTTGCCATCACCTGGACAAAGTACTCATCGTAGACTGGGATGTGCATCATGGAAACGGCACGCAAAACATCTTTTACGATGATTCCTCGGTATTGTATTTCTCAACCCATCAAAGCCCACTTTATCCTGGAACAGGGGCCATAGGAGAAGTTGGCATTGGCGACGGAGAAGGATTCACGGTGAACGTCCCGCTGCCAGCTGGGACAGGTGACATAGGGTATATCTATGTTTTCAATGAGGTCTTAGCACCCATCTCAACTGAATTCAAGCCGGATTTCGTACTGATTTCTGCGGGAGAGGATACGCATTTTGCAGACCCATTGGGAAGGATGAATCTGACAGCAAAAGGGTTTGGATTGCTCACCAATATAGTGAAAATGATAGCCAGCCACGCATGTAAGGGCCGAATCGTTGCAGCGCTGGAGGGAGGATATGATTTGGCAGGACTGCCCTATTCGGTTTTATCGATTCTCAACTCTTTAGGAGATCTAAATATGGACATAAACGAGCCTAAGCAGATACCAAAAGATGAGTTGTCTGATCAAGTTAGGAACCGAGTTCGAGAGGTAAGAGGGGTACAGGCAGAATATTGGGATATATGATATGACAAAAATCGTGAAAGTCACGTATGATTGGCGCAATTCTTAGAAGTATACATATTTCAGGGATATTCCTAAAAATCTAAAAAAGATATTTAAGCTATAAATGCCATATCTCTTGGGAGAAAAATGAAGGAAAACCTTAATCTAAACGCAATTCTGGTGGCGGCGATTGTGGTAATCGCACTAGTAGCGGTTTACAGCGCTAGCATTAAAACGACAAACATAGGTGACGTGATCATAACACAATCAACACAGGAAACCCTGACTGTGACGGGATCGTATACACTCTACGCGAGTCCAGACGAAGCGAACTTTAACATTGAAGTGGAGACCCAAGCAAGAACAGCAATTGATGCTCAAGATGAAAATGCGGTGAAGATGGATTCCGTTAAAAAAGCACTCTTGAATGAGGGCCTGAAAACGTCGGAGATAGTGAGATCAAGCTACAGCGTTCGCCCAATGTACAACTACTCCGGCGGCATCAACGAGATTGTGGGCTACACCGCAACGCACAGCCTCACCATAAAGACAACCAGCATAGACTCGGTTGGAGAATACATAGATGTGGCTGTAAGGGCCGGAGCCAATGATGTCGGCGGCATATCTTTTGGCCTGAGCGATGAAAAGGAGGCTGAACTGCGCGCAAGCGCTTTGAAGTTCGCCGCAGAGTCGGCAAGTACAAAGGCGAAATCAATGGCAGCTGGCGCCGGAGTGAAGCTCGGCGAGATAGTACAGATATCGGAAGGATATGTGGGTTACAGCCCTGTTTACAGGAGTGTGGCAGAGCAGATGCCTGTTCCTGCCCCTGCTGCTGCCCCTAAAACGAGCATAGAGCCCGGAACGGTGGAGCTTAGCGCGAGCATTTCGGTCACTTACAAGATAGGATAGCTGTTAGTCTCATACTGAAACTGAAAAATGGGGATGGTTTATGTTATCTTCTCCTTGGTCCTTTAATGTATTTCTTTTTAAAAATGAAGTAAAGTACTACCAATAAGATAAAGACAGCCCCAATGAACTCGGTAATAGTATACTGACCTAATTGTTCTTTAAAAAACGCCCTTAAAGCCTGCCCGTGCAAATCATAAATTATTAAATCTAAGCTGAATAGCAAAAATGCATAAAACGTTTTTGCGTACTTACCAAACAGTTTAAACCTTCCTGAAAAGGGATCATATTTTATGAATATACTTGGTAAAAGAGCCACGATAATTATCGTCAGAATCCATGAAGCACCATCAATTAAAATTTCTGGTGTTTGCATGCTAGTAGTTTATAGATGCTTTTAATAAATAACTTACTAATTATAATCAAATCTCATTCTTTTTTGTTAGTTCGTTTGCCACCAATCCCAACCCCTCAGCTTTTGAAAAACTTCCTCAGAAAAATCCTGAATTCCCTATCCTCTATTTGGGCGATCTGCCTGTTCTTTAGCACTTTATAACCAGTTCCAATCGCCTCAGATACATTCTTTCCCAAGCCGCACGTATTCAATTGGGAGAGCAGCAAATCCTTTGCCTTCGTATACTTCCTGGGGATTTCTGCGACGTATCTCCCATCTTTTATGTATGGGTTGGCATACTTCGCTTTAAATTTCTCTGAGTGGACCGAGGACTCAACCGGCGGACCAATGTGCTTTTTAATGTTCGGCAGCTTGGCCACTTCCATCTCCAGTAGGATAACAGACTGCGCGCCCGACCAGATATCGCCTCTAAACACCCTGAAGTCATTCCTATGGAGCAGTTCTTCCACCGACTTAACCGCCTTGTATAACTGCGGATAGAGGATGTCCTCTACAACGTTGGGCGTCTGGAATACGATGGCAAACAAGTCGGTTTTCCTGGCCTGAATTTCTTTGGCGATCTCGTCGTCAGTAATAGGCTCCATTGGTGGGGGAAAAAAGAAATTGATGCTCGGCTCTTTGAGAAACTCGCGAGATGCATCGATAAACATGCAAAAATTGTCCAGTGAAACCGCTGCAGCAACGTTCCTGGAAGGATCGACAGGATCGATGATTACTAGCGGATCCTCATGCCGGAGCGTCCCGTGACCTTCCAAATCGATGACAACTCCTCTCTTCCAGTCACTTGCGCTTTCGAGCACGCCCAGGAAAGACCCATATTTCAGGACCAGCAATTCGCATAGATACCCGGAAAAACCTTTTGTGCGGAGTTCAGACCCATAGACCCCAACGCCTTTCATGAACTGTTTGAGCAGGCGCACCTGACCCTCAAGCCCCTTGATCCTTGTTCGCAGGTATTTGTTATGAAAGGGCGTCCGGTCCACGGCAGACTTGATCGATGAAGGGTCGGAGACCCTGAAGCAGGGGACTATGTCGACATTATAACCGCCATATAACGCGCGAATATACGGGTGCTCAGCATATCGCTCCTCATGGTCAGTCGCAACTTTCTTGGCTATCTGAAGTCCGATAGACTCAAGATCCTCGCGCGAAATTTCCTCCGGAAAGGTTATGAATATGTCGACATCTTTTTCCCCGACTATCCACGTGTCTCTCGCAACTGAGCCGACCAGTAACCCATGAGCATCTATATTAAGTTCGTCAGCAACCCGATCGATATGAGCGATTATGCGAACGGTCAACTCATCCAAGGCTTTTTCATCGCTCTCGCTAGGTGTAATTCTATCCAGAACCTGAGCGCAGATGTCAGCGATCACAATCTCACTTCGTGCAAGGTGTCATAGATGGGGCCTTTTGGCGTCAACGTGCTTTTCTTAAACCTGATACAATCGACCTTCATCCTTCCAAGCTTGGCGTCCGACAGTTGCGATATCTTGCTGGCCAAGGATTTTTTCTGTTCTTTAGGTATATTTTTTACCCTGGCCAACGTTGCATGAGCCGTAAACTTCCTATTGTCAGGAGGGAACCCCAAGGGATTCAGCGCTGCCTCCACCCCTTGATGTAACTCTTTAAAATCACCTTTGGCGCTAACCCAAATTATGCGGATATAACCCAGGTTAGGAAAGACTCCTATGCCCTCGATGTCGATGTCAAAAGGAGAGCAATGTATCCTACCAAGCGCATCCTTGATCGGCCCGACTTTGTCCTCAGGTATATCTCCCAAAAACTTGATTGTGATGTGGGCCAAGTCAGGATCGACCGATCTTACAGCATAACCAACAAACTGTTGATGGATGTCCTTTATCCTTTCCTTAATCTCGTTAGATAGATCTACCGCAATAAACGTCCTGATCATACTATCAACTTCATCTGTTGGTACCTTAAATAAAGACCACTGAGGTCCATAATCTCTCGAATTATGCCTGCAAGGACCTCTGCTCCGATCTCTGTTATGGGATTATCCTTTTTGTCAACAAACTCATAGGCGGGTTCATCCGATAAAATGTTGAGGCCATCCATCAGCTCCCTGTATTTCCTCACGTTTGGGTCCTTGGATTCTTGGGTCCATTCTGTGCTCGTAGGTGTCAG
This sequence comes from Methanocellales archaeon, assembly GCA_028715985.1. NCBI lineage: Archaea > Methanobacteriati > Methanobacteriota > Methanomicrobia > Methanocellales > Methanocellales archaeon. Next base: position 11,321 of record JAQUQR010000011.1, on the reverse strand, counting down.
CCCAATCAACTTCAACTCTTGCTTGAAGCAGGGCCTATTGAAAAGATGCTGAAGCACACAAACCCCTACAGCAAAGCGTTTGTTTGCGTCTACGCTAGCGATCCGCTCCCCAACGAGGGAGTAGATATCTCTATCGCGCTTGCTATTATAAGAGTAAACCTTGGATGGAGGCACGTCTTCCTCGATCAAGTGACCTATGTCTCTCAGAGCTCTCAGATAGCCGGTCAGAATCAACCTGTGCTGATCACATCCACCTTTTTTGAGCAGACGGGATATGGCGCTGATCGAGAGCTGCTGTTCTTTTAACATGCCGGTCAAAGTCTCACACAACTTTTGCTCCAAATTCATACCCTATTTTGGTTCTCAATAAAAGTGAATAAACTTTTCCCTTTGTTACCAGATGTGATAAATCTCTTTTCAAAGTTCTTTACCAGATGATGGTATATCTTTACCAGAGGTGATGTGAAAAAGCATTTTAAATAGAGAAATTATATGATTTTTGAATTGAATGATTTCTGAAGTGAAAGTTTATACCACTAAGACGTGCCCAAGATGTGAGCAGCTAAAGAGCCTGCTAAAATCCTATAGCATAGAATACGAAGAGATGGACATGGCCACTCCTGAAGCACTGACAGAGTTGAGGATGAGAGAGGTCTTCACCATAAGTGCACCGGTGCTGCAGATAGATGACTCTTTCATTACATCAAAAGATTTGTTTGACGAAAATGGTGTAAGGCGTGAGAAAGTCTTAGAGATGTTAAGGTAAGATAAGACTGAAATAGAGAGGGGATAGATAGAAATGAGCATAGAGATAAGTGGCATAGAGATGAGCAGTAAGATGGGTAGTATAAAGATAGGTAGTGATCAGACACGCAGATTGATACAAACCACTCTGGAAGGTTTTCCTGCAGAAGTGATGCCCAGTGTAAGAACATCCGATGGGCATATGCTAAAGTGGGACAGGGGAGCAATAGTGAGGCAACTGCTGAGGGAGAGCAAACTTGCTGAGAAGTTCTATGGTATCCCTCCAATCGACGAGGAGACGGCTACGAAAGTTGCAAAGGAGGCAGAAAAACGGATAAGATACATGGGCGTGGAATTTCTGTCCGGTCCCTTGGTAAGGGAAATTGTAAACGTCATACTGCTGGAGGATCATCATATTGAGTGGCGAAATATTTCCACGCGCGTAGGTACACCTGTATATGATGCGCACATGATTGACGTGGGCGATGGTTTTGAATCGAATGAGAATGCAAACCTACAGGATAATGCAGAGACTTCTCATAAGAAGAAGGCCGACAAGATATCCAAGGAGCAATATCTTTTATCACTTCCACCACGGTTAGCTGACGCACATATAAAGGGGGACATCCATATTCATGATTTAGAGTATCTGGGCACGAGAAGCTTTTGTCAAGACTGGGATTTGCGATACTTTTTTTATTATGGTTTGATGCCAGATGGCTCAGGAACGAAAGCAAGCGTTGCAGGTCCAGCGAAAAAGGCAGAGGTAGCTGTATTACATGCCGTCAAAGCGCTGGGCAGCGCGCAGACGAACTTTGCAGGAGGTCAGGGGTTCTACAATTTCCTAACCTTCATAGCGCCCTATTTTGAGGGGCTGAGCTATGATGAAATCGAGCAGCTTATGCAGATGTTCGTATACGAAATGACTCAGATGATGGTGGCCAGGGGGGGGCAACTGGTTTTCAGCAGCGTGCAGCTAACGCCTGGAGTTCCCAAGATATGGAGGGACAAGCCCGTGGTATATAAAGGGAAAATATGGAACGGGGAGCATGCCCCACTGAGGACCTACGGCGAGTTTGAACGGGAAGTGCGCATGGCTTTCAAAGCTTTGATGAATGTCATGCTCCAAGGGGATTACTGGGGCAAGCCGTTCAACTTCCCAAAGCCTGAGATCTCCATCGAGCCAGATTTCATGGTTGAAGACGAGGAGTTTAACAGAACACATCCAGAACTACCAACCTATGATGAGTTATATGATCTTGCTTTTGAGCTGGCAGCCAAATTTGGCACCCCCTACTTTGACAACCAGCTACCGGAATACAGGGGCGCAGGAAAGGGTATTTCATGTTATCAGTGCTGCGCCTATCAATTTTCATCATCACCAGATGACGAGGAATTTGAGAGTAAGCTTCTTTTCAAAAACGGCAGGCACTTCTCCATGGGCGGATGGCAGGTCGTTTCGGTCAATTGTCCTAGAGCCGCTTTTAGGGCAGAACATGATGATAAGCGCTTGTATAAGGAGCTGAAACGGCTGATGGATGTCTCTGTAGAGCTTTTCAAGGTAAAGAAAAGGTGGATGGACATCATCATCAGGAATAACAGGATGCCTTTTGTCACACAAAGGCCAAAGGACCCCATTACCGGTGAAAAAGGAGACATAGCCGCTTATATATCCGATCTGGTTTACATCATTGGCGTTGTTGGAATCAATGAGATGGTTCAGCACCATCTTGGCATGCAATTGCATGAATCCCCAGATGCGAAGAAACTCGCCATCAGGGCGATGACAGAAATGGACCTCTATGCCAAGGAGCTGAGCCAAAAACACAACATGAATATCGTATTAGCAAGAACGCCAGCAGAATCATGTGCGCAAAAGTTTGCAGTAGCAGATATCCTGCACGATGAGTTCGCACCTTTGGCGGCCAATGTCGTCAAAGGCGATCAGAAGAATGCAAAATCTCTGGCGAAAGAGACGAGAGACCTACCAATCTACTATACCAACGGGATCCATGTTTTTCCAGGAGCGAGCATCTCTCTCATCGATAGGATAAAAATCGAGCATACGTTCTTCCCAATCGTGGATGGGGGCAATATTCTTCATATATTCATGGGCGAGGCCGCTCCTGACCCGAGAGGTTTGAAAGCTCTTGCCATGAATATTGCTAAAAATACGCAAGCAGGCTATTTTGCATTTACGAAGGACATGACCGTATGTATGGATGATTTTCATGTCGCTTCTGGGCTGCTCGATGAATGCCCCAATTGCTCTTCTAAGAACGTCGAGCATCTGTCAAGGGTAACTGGTTACCTCCAAGCCGTCAGCGGATGGAATGCTGCTAAACAGCAGGAGTTAAAGGATAGGAAAAGGTATGGCGCCGCGGAGATGAGCTGAGGTGATGTGACCGACCGGTAGGGGGGAACTATTTATTGATTGTGAAATTGAGAATGAATTATTCAGACGCCAAACATCCGTTTTTTTACAAAATATACTGTAAATGGAAACTCTCAACCAAGGAATAACACGAAAAATGAATTTGTGATTTTTTGATGTGTGCGCAGTGTGTGTGGGGAATATGATTCAACTAAATTACGATAAAGGAACCATATTAATCATAGGCGGCATGAGAATTCCAAACTCATACTGGGATTCTCGTTCTAATACATACAGAGCACTGGCCATGCACTACAGGAACGTTATCGATTATCTTAGGAGGTCAGACATTGAGTTCTTAGATGACGTTTTGGATTTGATTCCTTGCCCCGCATTGTCAAGCAACCTAAAATTAAGAGACTACCAAAGGGATGCGCTCAAGACATGGATTGACGCCGGGAGAAATGGGGTCATAGTTCTGCCGACCGGGGCAGGAAAAACCGTTCTCGCAATAGAAGCCATGGCAGGATTAAGCATGCCCACGCTGGTTGTCGTACCCACTCTGGACTTAGTCGATCAGTGGCGTACCAAGCTGTCTGAAGAGTTTAACATAGAAATTGGGGTTTATGGCGGGGGAGAGCATATCCTAAGACCAATCACCGTTGCCACATATGATACCGCCTACCTAAGGGCAGAGGAGCTTGGCAACAAGTTCTATTTCATGGTGTTCGATGAGGTTCATCACCTCCCATCGTCTGGCTACATGCAAATAGCTGAGATGTATGCTGCCCCTTATAGACTGGGGCTGACGGCAACCTATGAGAGAGAGGATGGTTTGCATGAAAAGCTGACAAAATTAGTTGGAGGGAAAGTCTTTGAGATGTCTGTAGAAAAGCTTGCCGGAAAACACCTTTCCAACTACACGCTAAAAAGGGTTAAGACTGAGTTAACACCTGAAGAAGTAGAAGAGTACGAAAAACAACATCATATCTATACTAACTATCTTCGCACACACAACATTGTTTTGAGAACTCCCAGGGATTTCCGGTATTTCGTCATGAGAACAGGAAGAGATATCAAGGCAAGAGAGGCTTTGTTGGCGAGACATAGAGCCAGGATGATAGCCCTGAATTCAAGATCAAAGCTGGACAAACTGAGAGAGATACTTGAAAAGCACCATAGCGATAGAATATTGATTTTCACAGAGCACAACCTCTTAGTTCAAGAGATCTCGAAAAGGTTTCTCATACCCTCCATCACTCATAAGACGCCCAGAGATGAGAGAACTGAGATTTTGGATAACTTCAGAAGCGAAAAATACAGGGTGATAGTCACATCGAAGGTTCTTGATGAGGGCATTGACGTTCCCGAGGCAAACGTGGCCATAGTTCTAAGCGGAAGTGGTAGTTCAAGAGAGTTCATACAACGTTTGGGCAGAATACTTAGAAAAAAAGAGGGGAAGAGTGCGATAATGTATGAGGTAGTATCGCGAAAAACGAGTGAGGTGGGGACATCTAGGAAGAGGAGAACAGGGCTGGGTGCAAATGCTTCCATCTGAGCTTTTAGTCAAGAAAATCTACAAGGGCAAGATAAGCCCTAAATTTGTACCTTTGAAAGAAGAATATCTCAAAATAGCAGAAGAACTCATCCATATATTTGAGAGATTTACGGGAAGAAAGCAAGGCGATTTACCACTGGATGAGTTAGAAGAGGGTTATGATCATCGATTTATCAGAGGACTCAGAGCTATACTTGAAAGAAGATGTATTTTTGAGGTGCAATGCACAGTAGACCCTGTCAACGCTAGAAGAGCTGTTTTCGAAGAGGCTAAAGGCGCTGCAGTGACTTCAAATGAGAGGAGAGAGGTAGTGCTAAAAGAGGCTGCATCTTCATTGGGTGTTTCAGTGGACGATCTGGAACAATCGCTATGGGCAGACATCGAATCGAACTTAATACTCAAGGAATTTAACACCTTAAGCCCAGAGGAGCTGTTAAGATCGTATAACCTCTCCCTAGCTCAGACTTTGTTGTTTAAAGCCATGGGAATGGAGATCTACATCGGAAGTAACTACCAAAGTGTCTTCAGCAGCATCAAACACCTTGGATTGATGTACATGGTTGAAAAGTATGATGAGGGATTTTGCATCATCGTCGAAGGGGCCATGTCTTTGATAAAGACTACAGAACGCTATGGAACCGCCCTTGCGAAGCTTATTCCCGTTATAATTGGCTCAGAGAAGTGGGCGATAAAAGCCAGCATAGTCCAGAGATATAAAAACACACCGAAGATCCTGGAGTTCACGATGGATGGAGATAAGCATGGTGGCATCCTAGCCAGCGGGTACTCAAGCGAGGGTTTCGATAGCACCGTTGAGCTAAAATTCTCACAAAGCTTCAATTCATTGGACACAGGCTGGATTTTAAGGAGAGAGCCCGAGCCCTTGCTTGCCGGTCAAAGTGTTTTCATACCAGATTTCAGCTTCGAAAAGGGGGCTATGAAGGTCTATCTGGAGATCGTTGGTTTCTGGACAGAGGATTACCTGAGGAGAAAAATCGCTAAACTACAGAGGATTGGCGAGGAGAACATGATAATAGCGGTGGACAAGAACTTGTCGTGTTCTAGTTCTAGTTTTAGAGACATAAAGGGCAAGGTGATATTCTATGAGAGAGAGGTGCCATTGAAACCAATATGGGATCATTTGAAAGAGCGCGAGGAGAAGGATGTTAGAAGAGAAGTTGAATCTCTGGCTAAAGTCGATCTTGAGGTGGCAGGAGACGTGATAGAACTGAGCAAAGTGGCATCTGAGCAAAAGGTCAGCCTCGAGGCCATCAAAAGGGTCTTTTCTGCGACAAAAAAAGAGCATGTGCTTGTCGGAGATCAGCTAATCAGCAAAAGCTTGATCGAAAAACTAAAGGACGAAATGAAGGAGAAAAATACGCGCATAGAGGCGTCTGAGCTGTTAGAGGGGAAGGGCATAACAGGAGTGGACCAAATGCTGGATTTGCTGGGATATGCTGTGAGATGGGTAGGGCTAAATCCAGAGAATGCGATGATCGTTAGGAAAGAGGGAAGGGATAAAGAACATTAAAAATAAAACAAAGAAAAATAAGAAAAACAGATTTTCCACTACATCATAAGGCACTAACCATAATATAAAATAAAAAGAAAAGAAATATGTGAGTAAGTAAGGCTTCAAAGCCTTGATAACCATATAGCATAGAATAGAAGAAAAGAGTGTGACCCCTTGGAAGTAAATTTTGGCGGAATCATCCCGATATCAACAATAGACTGGTATGGAAAAGCAGCCATAGTGATCTTTTTCAGAAAATGTCCACTGAGATGTCCCTTTTGTCAAAACTACAAGCTTCTTGATGAGGATGAATTCGCAGACATAAAGGAGATAGAAGCCGAGATCGAAAAGGCAAAGGATTTTGTAAATGCAGTGGTCTTCTCTGGTGGAGAGCCGATGATGCAATTCGAGCAGATCAAAAGTCTGGCGGGTTTTGCAAAAAGGTGCAAACTTTTGGTAGGCATTGAGACCAATGGATGTTATCCAGAGCGGTTGAAAGAGTTGATCGAGAAAAATCTGGTCGACAAGGTCTTCTTGGACGTAAAGGCGCCATTATCAGATCCTGAACTCTATTCTAAAGTGATTGGAGCGGATGGTGCTAAAACAGTCTCATTGGTGAAAAGATCATTGGAGATTTGTAAGGATCGTCTTGAAGTGAGAACAACGGTGTTCAAAGGACTCATTTTTGAGAAAGAGCATATTAAGGCCATTGCAGGGGGACTTCCAGACGTTACTTACGTGATTCAGCAAGGCAGACCTGAGCAAGGACCGAGCGAAGAATTAAAGCAGTATGGGGTGCCTAGCAGAGACGAACTTGTGGAGCTGGCAAAGGTTGCAAGACAGTTCTTAAGTCATGTGAGAATAAGGACGAAGGAGTTTGGAGAGGAGGTCATCACATAAACATAAAGATAATTGGCTTTGTGGGAATGCCTGCATCCGGAAAGACTGAGGCAGCAAACGTTGCCAGAGCACTGGGCATCCCGGTGATCCAGATGGGAGATGTCGTTCGAGCAGAGGTCAAAGCCAGGGGACTGAAGCTTACAGAAGAGAATATAGGGAAAGTGGCAAATGATATTCGTGAGAAAGGGGGCATGGGCGCAGTAGCACTTCGATGTGTCCCATACATAAAAAATGCTGTAAAAAATGCGGACAGCAAGGTAGTCGTGATCGATGGCATCAGGGGCGTGGCTGAAGTTAAAGTGTATAAGGAGTCTTTTGGGGTACAATTCACTTTGATTGCAATTCATGCGCCACAAAAAGCAAGATTTGAATGGGCAATGGCCAGAAAAAGAGAGGATGACATCGAAAGCAGGGAGTCCTTCTTGCAGAAGGATGAAAGGGAGAACAGCTGGGGCTTACCAGAAGCCATGAACATAGCAGACTTTTCAATAGAGAATGATTACACATTGGAGGAGTTCAAGCAAAGAGTTAAAACCATTCTAGGGGGCATTATAGAAGATTATGGCCATACGATTGCCACGGTTTCCGCTACGGTACATCCGACTGAACCCCTAGAAAACGTAGAGATTGCCATCAAAAATATATTCCCAGATGCATTGCTGCAGTTGGAAAAAGATGGGGAGAACAGGTTAGTAGGCAAAGCCTCCTTGCAAAGGTTGCAAGAGTTGCTCAAAAAGCAAAAGATTCGAGATACGGCTAGAATGGAACTTTTTAATAGCAGGGTGGGGGATAAGATCGAATTCATTCTAAACAAACAAGTTGCGTACATCGGCAAGGTGAACTTTGGAAAGGGCTCCCTAGGGGGCATTTACGTGAGGATAGAAACCGAGGATGCGGAAAAACTGATAGACTGGTTAACACATAGGAGCGAAAAATGAAAGTGGGTTTTTCATGTTTATATATGACCGATGACCCTTTTGAATGGGCATACTCTCTGGAGGACATGGGATTCAGCGGATGGGAAATCGTATGTGAGGGCGCCCAGCGCTTGACCAAGGATGTGGTCGAGAGAATCCAGGATGTATTAAAAAGCACCAGTTTGGATTTTACCGCTCATTTGCCATTCTCTGACCTCAATCTTGCCAGTGTCAACCAGCCCATATGGGATGAGAGCGTTAAGCAAATGGGCAATGCAATACATCTTCTGGGAGAGATTACAGACTTGGTGGTAGTTCACCCCGGACACCTCTCTCCTTTGGGTGCGGAGCTAGCGGACAAGGCTTGGGGACAGAACATACTTGGAATCCAAAGATTGTGCGACATCGCAAGGGAGTATGGAATCATAGTAGCTGTAGAAAACATGCCAAATATATATCGCCTTCTCGGCAGGTTTCCAGAAGAGCTAAAGGGAATGATCCAAAATGTGGATAGAGTGAACGTCGGCATGACACTGGATGTAGGGCATGCCAATCTGACAAAGACGTTGGACAATTTTTTAGAACTGGACTTCAAGCACATGCATCTGCATGATAATTTTGGGGAGAGGGACGATCATATCTCGCTTGGAAAGGGCAGTGTGAACTGGAATAAGGTATTCAAAAGGCTCAAAAGTTATGAAGATCGAGTAGTAATCGAAGCCAGAACAGTCCAAGAGGGGGAAGAAAGCTTAAATTGGTTGAGAGGACTCTGACTCTGGACCAGAGCACATTCCCATAAGTAATTCCTCCCCACCCCTAGTGCCCCTTGCGATCAGTGTATCCCCTCTTTCGATTATGGTCTTGCCTTTTGGGGAATATAGCCATCTATCTGCCCTTCTAATCGCCATAACGAACATTCCTGTCTCGGTCTCTAGACGCAGATCGCCCAATGTCTTTCCAATGATTTCCGCCTGTTCAGACACGGTAACCCTGGTAATAACTTCATCCGACTCCCTAACTGCGAGCATGAAAACCGGGTGCAACTCGATGTCCCTCAGAACAACATCTGCGATTTCGTCGGCTGCATCGGAAATGACCTCTGAAGATATGGCGAGATGGAGCAAACCCCTTAGGTGGTCAACTTCAGTGACGTGCTTTGCAGACACTAAAACCCAGTGCTCAAGCCCATATTTCATCTCATCCATCTTTGCCTCTAGTATTTCCACTTCATGCGCTATCTCTTCGTTATAAAAGAGAACTGCGGAATATGCCAACCCAACTGCTAATTCAGAAACGTTTTTCATGTCGATAATCATATCAACGGCTTTATCCAGATCTTCTATTGATACTTGGGTGGCGTGAGATTTGCGCTGATATTTGTCTCCAACCGCCAGCTCATACAAGATCTCAACGCCTTCGTCCGGGCCTTTCGCAAATAAAATATCATCCCTCATCACCATTGTTTCCTTGTCTGGACCATATATCCAATCCAGGTCACGCCTCATTGCAATAACTCGCATGCCAGTTTCGGTCTCCAGCTCCAACTCGCCCAGTGTCTTTCCTGCAAGTGGCGACTTGCTGCTCGTCCTAACCCTAGTGACCGTTTCCTCTGCCTCCGGTATTGCTGCTTTAAGTTCCGGTGGCAAACCCAACTTTTTGAGCACTATCTTGGCAATGTCTCCAGCGGCATTCGAGACTTTCTCTGCGGCGGATGCTATCTGCAATATTCCAGAGAGCATCTCTGCCTCCTCCACCCCTCTAGCCCCTAACATCGCAGCTATTCTAGCATGGTAGCCCAAAACATCCATCTTCTCCTCCAGACGCAGCACTTCCTCAGCAATATCCTCATCATCATAGAGCACTGCCGAGTATGCTAGGTCGACCATCAGTTCAGAGGTGTCCTTCATCTCCTTGAGGACGTCCTTTACATTCATCGGGTGATATTCGATTTCCTCGGTCATAACAATCAACTAATTTGCTACAAGGGATAAATGCTTTTTCTTATAACACCACCATCATCACACCAAAAAGCGCTAAAATGCCAAACACATCGCAGATACTTGTGACCATGGGTATCGTAGTGTCATCTGGATCCAAACCATAACTATAGGACATAAAAGCTAACAGAATTGTGGTGAAGGCAATTATCAAGGTGAGAAGAAAACCAGAGATAGAGGCTATTAAAATCATTTTGACAAGACCAGGGCTCTTGAAATCAAACAAAATGCAGAATAATTGTCCGAAGACTCCGACCGCAAAAAACGAGATCCCACCCACAATGAGAGTGGCGAGAACGTTGCTCCTTAATAAATGATCTGTGAGTCTAAGTTCGACGATACCGAGATGAAGGGCAGACGTGATTCTGGCGCCAAGAATAGAGCCTAAGTTTCCACCCATGCCTATCATGACTGGTACTAGCATGAGTATTCCAGGAGATATGAACAAAAAGTCCTCATACGTGTCAAGGACCAATCCAGATGCGATTCCGAGGAGAGAGGCAAAGGTGAGTATTGGAAGCGCCGTCTTCATGATCCTTCTTACATTATATTCATTTTGCAATTATATCGCCCCTAAAACGATTTCTGCGGCCATAAAAAGTGCAAGCATTGCGAGTACATCTCCAGCAGTTGTCGCTATCGGTCCAGTTATATTATCGGGATCTATCCCCTTGTTGTATCCAGCAAAGGCTAGTAATATGATCAATCCGGTCAGCACGATTCCTGATACCACCCCCGCTATCAGGGATATTGCTGTCAACGGAATTATTCCAATGCTATCTCTTCCGAGCGCCAGTATCACATAATGGGCGATAACTGCCAACACGATGGAGATTATCACTCCCTCCCCTAGAGCAGCTGCTATGCTATGCATGAGATTGTCATCCCTCTCCAGCTCTGGAAGGATCAAACCCTGATGTAGGGCGGATCCGAGCCTAGAGCCAAAAGCACCAAATATATTGCCCCTGGTATCCAAGATCGCTGGCACCAGCACTAGCAGACCGGGAAGAGCTTCTAATGAGGCTTTCATGCCCCCCAGCACGACGCCTGCAAACAAGCCCAATATAACGCATATTACGAGCAGTGGGAGCGTTTGCTTAACGATCGAAGATACGCTTGCATACTTTTCGAGGTACTGATCACCTTCTGGCATCTACGATACGTATTGCAGATTTCCTATTTAAGTGATTGGAAAAATCGGCCTTGTAGAAAACCTCTATCCGAATGAACATAAATGCTCTCCTGACTGCTCTATCGATATCGTATTGTATATCACCAGCTTGATCTCCTTGACCAGATTCCTATGCTTTCTGGCTTT
>JAQUQR010000010.1 GCA_028715985.1 Methanocellales archaeon | reverse complement strand
GTGTTGGTGTTGGTGTTGGTGTGGGTGTTGGCGTGGGTGTTGGCGTGGGTGTTGGCGTGGGTGTTGGCGTGGGTGTTGGCGTGGGTGTTGGCGTGGGTGTTGGCGTGGGTGTTGGCGTTGGGACATACCCACCCCCACCACCAAAAATGGGTGTGGGCGTTGGAGTCGGAGTAGGCGTTGGACCAGATACTACTACACTTGCCGTTCCTGCCACTGTTCCACTTTCTGCCGTTATTGTCGTTTCTCCCACAACCAATGCTGTAAATAATCCTGTTTCATCAATTGTTCCAACGGTTTCATTGCTACTATCCCAATTAAAGACAATATTTGACATTTCGCTATCGTATTGGTCGTATGCGGTTGCATTGAACTGTTTCGTCTCACTCTTATCCAGCTCCACGCTGGATGGAGAGACCACGATTGATGTCAATTCTGGTGGATCGATGGTGCTGTGGATCAGAACTCTATCTATCCACTTCACTGTGTACCCGGTTGTGGTCGGATAATCAGGGTACTGATAGTAATGCCAGTACTCCTCTGGGACGCATGCGTGCATATCTGAAATGCCAAACACATGATCTCCCGACGGATTGGTGGAAGTATCGGCTAAAAAGACGAGACGCATACCATTCCAATAGTCATTGGGCACATATCCGCTTTCCGGTCCGCTCTCAGTGGCATCCTTCGTGTACCAAGTCAAGACCATCGGACCCTGTCGATCCGCGGGTTCGTAGACGTTTGCGTACGGAAACTTCTTGGAAAAACCATCAAAAGCCTTGATCTCCACGAGGTCTCCTTCTGACATTCCTCCGACCAGCTCGCACAGATCCATAACATTAGTTCCTTTCACAGCCCCCATATCCTTTCCCACTGTGTTGACGTCCTCTTCTGGGTTCCACTTGTCCTCTTCAAGATTCCACGTCTCGTCGGGGTGCACTTCTTTCCACTCATCCTCGAAGATTGGACCCTGATGAAAATAATGGGTTACCCCGTCACCATAAATCGGTAAATTTGCTTCCATCCACTGATAACTCACCGTCGTCTCGTTCAGTATTGTTGTTCCATCAGAAGCATACTTTACCACGTGCACCTCTGTCGTGGCTGATACAGGCATCACGAAAGCCATTATTGCAATGCATACCAACAGCATTGCCATTATCGTCCTTTTTCTAATCTTCATCGCGTCGCTTTTCATTAGCTTCTTCACTTCCGACATGCAGATAGACACCATTCAATATAAATGATTTTCGGTCATGAATGATTGTGCCGTTAAATAACCAGTTTAAGGGTTTTTCCTTCCCATAATCAACTGGGAATATTTAGATTTTTAGGGTGGTAAAATCGCTGTTATGCTGTTTTTTCTCATTTCATTTTTTGTTACCCGCCCATTACCAAGGATAGTTCGGATCTGCGGCACGGTTCTTCACCTTCGTCGCATCGAGCACGTTTATGATGCCGTCGCTGTTGACATCTGCGGCCCATTCGTCATCCAGGGGATAGAAGGGGTTGCCGGCACGGTTCTTCACCTTGGTCGCATCGAGCACGTTCACCACGCCATCATTGTTAACATCGCCTAGGAGACCTTGGGGCGACTCATTGCTGTAGATCAAAATAGAGCCGACCCATTTCACCGAGAGGCCACTTGAGGACGGCCATAAGGTGCCGTCGTAATAGTAATGCCAGTATTGTTCATCCATGCACTCGTGCATGTCCCAAAGACCGAATGCATGATAACCCCAGGGATTCGTACTAGTATCAGCGAAGAAGTGGAGCCTCATGCCCACAGTATAGCCTGTATCGGGATAGCCCACGCCTTGGTGCTCACCTGTGATTGATTCCTCGCCGTTATACCAGGCGAGGACCATCGGTCCCTGTCTGCTGTCCAGCGTTTCGTTGCCGTGGTCGTTGTAGGCGACGGCGTAGTCGAACCACTTGTAGAAGCCGTCAGGTGACTTGATCTTCACCCTATCGCCGGGAGACATGCCCCCCACTAACTCGCACAGGTCCTTGACATCCGTCCCGGCAACAGCTCCGTAATCCCTGCTATCCACGTTGACACTCTCTGGCGGATCCCAGAGATTTCCCAGATCAAAGGTGGGGCCCTGGAAGTAGTGGTGCGTGTAAGTAGTACCGTAAAGGTTCCCTTCGTCCATGATGGGCAGGTTGTCTCTCATCCACTGATAGGTCACATTCGTCTCGTTCAGTATAGTCGTTTCATCCGAGGCATACTTTACCACGTGCACTTCCGTCGTATATGCCTGAACGGGCATCACTAAAATCACCATTGCAATGCATACCAACAGCATTGCCAGTATCGTCCCTTTCCCAATTTTCATCGCATATCCCTTTCCTAATCTCCATCTCGTAGCTTTTCAGCTTCTCTGATATGCAAATAGCTGCCATTTGCCGACAATATTGCCGTTTGGCGACAAGATTACTATTTGACGATATGAAGATATTTACTACTCCATATAAATGACTTTCGGTTACGAATGATTACACCATTCTATAACATCATTTGGTCAAAATAAGTGGGAGCGCATGAACGAGGAAAATCGTAAAGTTTAATGGAAAAATTTATAACGTTTAATAATGGAGAAATAAGGATATGAAAATATGCATCACTGGAAAAGGAGGAGTCGGAAAGACGACTTTTGCTGGAACCTTAGCCAGGATGCTTGCCAGAGATGGCTTTGACGTGATAGCCATAGACGCAGACCCTGCCCAGAATCTCCACTCAACCCTGGGGATAGACAAGGGGAAAGTTAGGGAATTGGTGCCCCTGGCAGAAATGGGAGACCTAATCGAGGAGAGGACCGGTGCATCCCCGGATGTTTATGGAGCGGTATTCAAACTAAACCCGAAGGTTTCCGACTTGCCCCGGAAGTTATGGATGGATGCACCGGATGGCGTAAAGTTCATTTTGATGGGGACCGTCAAAAAGGGGGGCTCCGGCTGTACATGCCCGGCCAACGTGATGTTAAAAACCTTTCTAAAGCAGGTGCTCTCGGGAGAGCAGGATGTGATAGTGGACATGGAAGCGGGTGTCGAGCATTTGGGCAGGGGAACTGCAAAATATGCGGATGCATTGATAGCCGTGACTGAAGCGACGCCCAACTCGATGGAGGTCGTTAAAAAAATAATGAATCTGGCAGGGGATATCGGGTTGGAAAAAACTTACGTGATCGGAAATAAGGTTGCAGATGAGGAGGAAGAAAAGTTTATAAACGAGAATTTTGATAACATCTTGGGCATCATTCCCTTCGATTATAAAGTCAGGGAGGCTGAGATGGGCGGGGAGGCTTTGGTTAATTTCCCGACATCGAAAGCCTTCAAAGCTATCTCGGAAATCAAAAACAGACTTGTAAAGGAGATATTTTGTGAAAAAAGCAAGATTCAAGGTCGATGAGCTGGAAAGCGACATCTTTAAGATAACGGGTCTGGAGGCCACCGTTGGAGCCTTTTATGAAGAATGGGAAGAAGCCCCTGGGCCCACACCCATGCCTGACATCTCAACATTCAGAGATTGGGATCGCATACTTTTGAACAAGTATAAGCCATTCTACTTGCCGTTATGCGATCTCTGTTGCCTGTGCACCATGGGGAAGTGCGATCTGAGCAAGGGAAAAAAGGGTGCCTGCGGACTGGACATGGCAGCGCAGCAATCGAGAATAGTTCTGCTTTCATGTGCCATAGGGGCCGCAACCCATGCAGGCCATGGCAGGCACATGGTAGAGGAGCTGGTAAGCAAATTCGGCAGCGATTATCCGCTTGACGTTGGTGGATTATCCGTGCTTGTGGAGGCACCGCACACCCGCCTGGTCACTGGCATAAAGCCCAGGACACTTGGTGACCTCGAGGATGTTCTCGATTACGTCGAAAAAGAGATAACCCACTTGCTTTCCTGTTGCCATACGGGACAGGAGGGGGATAACATAGATTTCGAGTCAAAGGCGTTTCATGCAGGCATGATCGATCATGTTGGCATGGAGATCTGCGATTTGGCGCAAATATCCGCCTTAAATTTCCCAAAGGCGGACCCTGAAGCATCAATGGTGGACGTGGGGATGGGGAGCATTGATATAACTAAGCCTGTCATTTTGGTGATAGGGCACAACGTCCCTCCGGCAGCCGCGATATTTGACTACATGGAGGATGGCGGGTTGGAGGATAGCATAGAGCTCGCTGGCATATGCTGCACTGCACTTGATTTAACCAGATATACGAATAAGGCGAAGATAGCTGGCCCCCTCTCCCATCAACTGCGTTTCGTCAGATCGGGTATAGCAGACGTGATAGTGGTTGATGAGCAATGCATCCGTGCCGACATACTGGACGAAGCCAAGAAGGTCAAGGCACCCCTCATCTCAACACATTACAAGAATTTCCAAGGGCTGCCGAACCGCACCGAAGACCCCACAGATGAAATAGTGAGCGACATGGTGGAGGGCAGAAGCCCGGGCGTAGTCATCCTAGACTCGGATAAGGCTGGAGAGGTAGCTGTCAGGGTTGCCATGGGTGTATTCCCCAAGCGGAAAAAGTCAGGCATCATCCCAGAAGAATCTGAGATAATTGAATATGCTACGAAATGTACAAAATGCCTCAGCTGTCAACGGGTTTGCCCGAATTATTTGCCCCTTCCGGAAGCCATGGAAGCGGCAGCCAAAGGAAACCTTCAGCCGCTATCAGACTTATACGAGTCTTGTATAGGCTGTGGACGTTGCGAGGGGGAGGGGGTTTGCCCCAACGAGCTGAAGCTCCACTCCATCATAATAGGCGCCTCCAGGTCAAAAATTAAGGAGGAGAGATTCAAGGTCAGAGTGGGCAGGGGCGCCATATCGGATACGGAAATAAGAAGGGTGGGCGGCCCAATAGTCATGGGAGAGATACCAGGCGTGATCGGAATCGTCGGCTGCTCCAATTATCCCGGCAGTTGGAAGGATAACGCCATCATGATCGAAGAATTCCTAAAAAGGCGATTCATCGTGACCACCACCGGCTGCGCAGCTATGAACATAGGTATGTACAAAAACGAGGACGGACTTAGCCTCTATGAAGCCTATTCAGGTGCATTTGATGCGGGAGGTCTCGTAAACTGTGGCTCCTGCGTTTCCAACCCTCACATCTCAGGAGCTGCCATCAAAATTGCAAGCATTTTCGCCAAGCGGAAGCTTAACTCGAATTATGAGGAAATTGCTGATTACATACACAATCGGGTGGGTGCTGTGGGCATATCCTGGGGAGCCATGTCTCAAAAAGCCTCTTCCATAGCCAGCGGCTTCTGGAGGCTGGGCATACCTGTAATCGTAGGACCGCACGGCTCCAAGTATAGGCGAGCATTGCTGGGAAGGAAGGATAAAGAGGAGAATTGGTATGTCATCGACGCTCGCACAGGGAAGCGCGTGTATACGGGTCCGGCACCTGAGCACCTCTTCATCTCCGTGGAGACGAAGGAGGAAGCTATGACTTTAATACCAAAGCTTTGCATTAGGCCTAACGACACGACGAAGGGCAGATCAATAAAGCTAAACCATTATATAGACCTGCATAAACGCTTTTATGGAGCCATGCCAGATGACATTCAGTTATTTGTACGTACCATGGCAGACATCCCCATAACCATGAAGGATGAAATATTGGAGATCTTGAAGGAAAAGGGCTGGAAAGAGAGCGAAGTCCCTGCTCCGGATCCAACGCTATTACCAAGACTTGTAAGAAAGAAGGGGGATGGCAATGGCAGCTGAACCTTGGCAGAGATACGAAGTTCCAGGACCCGTAAAAGCTGCGGTGATCAAAAAGCCCGAGATGGTCTCTATCCTGTTGAAGAAGGCGAAAAAACCTATTTTCATTGTGGGGCACGAAGCAGCCGAGATAGACTTGGAGGGCAAAAAGCCGATAGATCAAATCATTCGAATTGCAAGAGCCGCCGATATTCCTGTGGTTACGACAGCCCATGCGATGGCAGAGTTTCTGAAGAGGGGCTTTAAGCCAGCTGCTTCGATGACTTCCATGGATATCGGCAATCGGCTCACGGACCCAACGTGGAGCGTCTCTGGTGAGGATGAGCCCCACGACTTAGCTTTGATCCTCGGAATGACCTATTATGTGGGTTTTGTGATTGAGGCAGGGCTCAAGTCCTTTGCTTTCGACCATCTGAAGACGGTGTCCCTAGATAGATACTATCAGCCACACTGCAACTGGTCCTTCCCGAATCTTTCAATCGAGGAGTGGAGTGGATATTTAACCATAATTGCACAGGAGATGGAGAATAAATGAGCACATCAGGTATGTTTGCAGACCTCCCTGTTGATGTAGGGTTAGCCCATGAAGGGGAAAGGGTTCGAAAACCCCAAATGCATGTGGAGTTGGGGGGGCCCAACGTAAAAGAAAAATTCGAACTCTTGAGGGTTAAAGGCCCAGAAGAGGTAGAGGACGGAAAAATCACCCTAGTTGGTCCAGACGTCCCGGACCTGGAAGAAGGGGGCTCTTTTCCCTTTGGCATCTACATCGAGGTTTCAGGCGAGAAGCTGGAAGTGGAGATGGAAGGGGTCATGGAGCGACGCATACACGATTTCTGCAATTACATCGAAGGCTTCATGCATCTAAACCAGAGGGATAGCATCTGGTTGCGTTTGGATAAAACAGCAGTTAAGAAAGGATTAAACCTGGAGGTAATCGGAAAAGCCCTCCAGAGGTTGTTCAAAAGCGAGATGGCGATAATCGAAAAGATACAAATAACATTCATCACCGACCCGAAAGAAGTGAAGAAAAAGTTTCAGGAAGCACTCGAGATATACGAGGGGAGAGATGCAAGGGCAAGAGGCATGACGGATGATGACGTCGATGTTTTTTACGGTTGCACCCTTTGCCAATCCTTTGCACCCTCCCATATCTGCGTAATCTCCGCTCAAAGATATGCCAATTGCGGAGCCATAAGCTGGTTTGACGGAAGAGCGGCTGCGAAGGTGGATCCAAAGGGCCCGGTATTCGAAATACCCAAGGGAGAATGCCTGGATGACTGGAAAGGCGAATATGAGGGCATAAACAAAATCGTTTCCGAAAAGTCGCTTGGAGAGATAAACAGAGTGCAGCTGTATACAGCCTTCGGCTACCCCCATACATCCTGTGGCTGCTTTGAGATTACCACATTTTACGTTCCAGAATGCGATGGGCTGGGAGTTGTCCACAGGGATTTCAGAGGACAGACGCCAAGCGGATTAACGTTCGGAGGCATCGCAGATTCCACAGGAGGTGGAAGACAGGTAGATGGCTTCCATGGCATCTCATTCGAATACATGAGGTCGCCCAAGTTCTTGCAGGTAGACGGAGGATGGAATCGGATAATCTGGCTTCCAAGTGAAGTGAAAGAGAAGCTGAAAGATTACATACCAGCAGAGTTGTACGACAAGATCGCGACAGAAAATGACGCCGCAGACATCATAGCCCTAAAAGAATTTTTGAGGGAAAAAGGGCACCCGGTAGTTGAAAGGTGGGTTGAGGCACCTCCAGAGGTCATAGAAGCTCAGGCTCTTGAGGTCATGCCGGTTGGCACCATTTCGGGTACCCCTTCGGGAGGAATAACGATAATCCTGAAAAATGCAAAGATCCATGCTGAGAAAGTGATCATCAAAAAAGCGAAATGACAAGATAACATGGGAAAGATAATCGCAGTTTCTGGGAAGGGAGGGGTAGGAAAGACGATACTTGCTTCGTTGCTAATCAGAAAATTGGTTAGGTCTGGTAAAAAAAGCATCTTGGCAATAGATGCAGACCCTGATTCCAATTTGCCTGATGCTCTGGGCGTATCAGTGGAAAAAAGCCTGGGGGATATAAGGGAGGATTTGATATCAAAGCAATCTGAATTCCCTCCCGATTACTCCAAGATGGCATGGTTGGAGGCCAAGATTTTTGAAATAACGGCCGAGATGCCCAGCTTTGATGTGATCGTTATGGGAAAGCCAGAAGGACCCGGGTGTTATTGTGCGGTAAACCACATGCTTCGAGACATTATAGATTCCTTACCTCAGAGCTATGATTACACCATCATCGATGCTGAAGCGGGATTGGAGCATTTAAGCAGAAGGACCACACAGGGCGTGGATGACATGATCGTGGTGACTGACATGTCAATACATGGCTTCAAGACTGCAGAGAGGATTAAAAATCTGTCCAAAGAGCTGGGGATAGACTTTAAACATTTGTATCTCGTGGTGAATAGGGTTGATCCTTCACATGAAAAATCGATATCAGAAAAAGTCAAATCCACCGGACTGGAGTTCGCGGGCGTGATACCGGAAGAGAGGGACATAACAGAATACAACCTTGTGGGCAAATCCCTGCTAGATTTACCTGAAAGCTCCCCGGCGGTAAGGGCTGTGGACGAGATAGCAAAAAAGATAAGACTCGTGTAAGGAGCAGAAAGTGATGAACGCGCTTGATCTAACAGAGCTAATAAAGATGTTGGAGAAGGTAGAGGAAATAGAGCTTGAGAACATAGACATGATCGCTGGTGAACTTGGGCTCATACTCCCTAGGATAGCATCTAAGCCATCTATCAAAAAAGCGGAATATCGCGATCTGGATTTTGAGATCCCACTAGCAAATTTCCCTGGTGAGGTCCTTGAAGTGGAGCTGGGTGCGACAAAAGCCAACGGAGGGACCAGAAAAAACATTATAAAGGTCGGCGGGGAGAGAACGATGCCCTTCTATAATTTTGAGGCGCTCAATCCAAACGAGCCTGTGATCGCCTTTGATGTCTTCGACACGAAGATACATCTGGCAGGACCGGTCAGGAGGCACTTTGAGGATGTACTGGAAGACCCGGCAGAATGGGCTAAGAGATGCGTAAAGAAGTATGGTGCAGAAATGGTCACCATACATTTGATAAGCACCGATCCCGCCATAAAGGACACTTCCGCCCGGGAAGCCGCCAAGACCGTAGAAGATGTCCTTCAGGCGGTGAAGGTGCCGATAATGATAGGCGGCTCCGGCAATCCGGACAAAGACCCCGAAGTCTTAGAAAAGGCTGCAGAAGCAGCGGCTGGAGAGCGGTGCGTGATCAACTCCGCAAGTATGAGCCTGGATTACAAGAGGATTGCAAAAGCATGCTTAGATTATGGCCATGTCGTGTTGTCTTGGACATCCCTGGACATCAATGACCAGAAAACATTGAACAAATATTTGATGGATGCGGGCATAAAAAGGGAGGACATGATTATGGATCCAACCACTGCAGCTTTGGGTTATGGATTGGAGTATTCATTCACCGTCATGGAGAGGATCAGGTTGGCAGCCCTCAAAGGAGACAAAGATTTACAAATGCCCATAGCCTCTGGGACGACCAATGCCTGGGGCGCCAGAGAGGCGTGGATGGAAAACCCGGAATGGGGCGACCGTGAAAAAAGGGGCCCTTTATGGGAGGCTGTTACTGCACTGACGTTATGTCTTGCCGGGAGCGATCTGTTCATGATGATGAACCCCACTGCCATGCAATTATTTAGGGATATCATCAAATGTTTATGTGGCTTCAAAGAGGCGGGGGCGCTGGACATCAAAGACTGGATAGGCATGAGGTAGGATAAGAATGGCCAAGAAGATCGGACCGCTGGACATCTACAACTACTTGCCGAAAACAAACTGCGGAGAGTGCGGCGAAAAAACTTGCATGGCTTTTGCTTCGCAACTCATAGAAAGAGCCGTCAAGCTTGAGGACTGCCCTACGCTGAAGCAACCGAATTTTGCTGAGAAATACCATAGCCTGAAAGAAATGCTTGCTCCGGGCGTTAAAGAGGTGATCGTCGGCGTTGGAGATAAGGCGGTCAAGACTGGCGGGGAGGAGATCATCTTTCGACATGAACTTACATATTTCAACAAGACCGCCATTGCCTTGGATGTTCATGATGAGATGAATGATGAGGAGTTAGTAGAGAGGGTCAGATATGTTAACGATTTTTGCTTCAAGCGAATAGGCGAAGAACTAAAACTGGATATTATTGCCATTCGATCAACATCAAACGACCCAGATAGATTTGCCCAATGCGTATCAAAAGTGTTGGGTGAGGCGAAAAAACCGCTGATACTATGCTCTTGGACTCCCTCTGTGCTGGAGGAGGGTTTAAAGGTCGCGGGACATGAGAGGCCGCTAATCTATGCAGCGACCAGGGATACGTGGGAAGAGGTCGGAAGGCTGGCTGTGAAATACAATTGTCCCGTGGTGGCTTTTGCCGATGACGATATGGCAGAACTAAAGTCGGTGGTAAAAGCCCTGGAATCCGTGGGAGCAGAGGATATAGTCCTCGACCCGGGATCACATGTGGAGGGTAAATACCTTGCGAACACATTTGGTAATTTTGTGGCATCGAGGAGGGCAGCCATTTGGAACGGGGATATCGGGTATCCTTTGTTGGGAGTGCCGGCCACCGTCTGGCTGAGTGGGGGAGATGCTTCCAAAGAGGCCATGATCGCTGCGATCATGATAGACAAATATGCTGACCTCATAATTCTCCATACGCCAGAAATATGGGCTTTGCTCCCGGTCATCACCTTGAGACAAAACATCTACACTGATCCGAGAAAGCCGGTTGCAGTCGAAGCAGGGTTAAGGAGGTTTGGCGATCCTGATGAGAATGCACCTGTCCTTATGACCACGAACTTTGCTCTAACTTATTACACTGTCGCATCAGACCTGGAGTCGGCAGGCGTCGATTGCTATCTTTTGGTGATCGATACGGAGGGATTGGGCGTTGAAGCCTCGGTCGCAGGTGGGAAATTGGATGCTTTCAAGGCAAAGGAAGCCATCAAAAACAGTGGAGTCGAGAAAGAGGTTATACACAGAAAGATCATAATACCTGGATTTTCTTCCCGAATCAGTGGGGACCTGGAGATTCAGAGCGGCTGGGAGGTTTTGGTCGGCCCCAGGGATTCCTCAGGCATAGAGGATTTCATCGAAAAGAAGTGGAGTGGACAAGCCTAGCAACGTTTGGAAAGTAATCCAAGTTTGAATGCGGGAAGAACATGGCATCCATGAACTCATCCTGGAAATCCTTTCTTCCGGATAATTCCACGTATTCCACTTTTTCAGACAGGAGTTCTGCCTTTAATCGCTCATTTTTCGATATTAATGCCATCTTAGATCCCACCCCTGCAGCATTACCAATGTCTTTCACCCTGTCCAGAGGTATATCCGGGATCAGCCCAATCACCTGTGCATTTTCCTTGGGCAGTGATGTGCCAAAAGCTCCAGCCAGAAGTATTTCTTTGATGTCACATATTCCTAGATCTTTCATCAATATATTGATACCAGCATAGATGGCGCCTTTGGCCAGTTGAAGCTCTCTGATGTCGCCCTGTGTCACAGTAATGCCTCTAGCCAAGAGGAACGCAGCCTCACCCCCCTCGTGAACCAACCTGTCGCCATACAAGGCATATATCTCCGGGTCATCTGAAATCTTCCCACTATTGCTAATGATACGGTTCTTCAACATCTCAGCTACGGCATCCACAAGCCCAGAGCCGGTTATGCCTCTCGCCATGGCATTATCGATCGTTTTTCCATAGACAACGCCATCCGAAATGACAACCCTATGTATCGCTCCCGGAGCAGCCCTCATTCCATGCCGGATTTTTGCCCCTTCAAATGCAGGACCAGCTGCAGCAGAGCAGGCAATGACCTTTTCCTTAGACCCCAGAGCTATCTCTACATTGGTACCGATATCTATCGCCAACCTAACGTCATTTCCCTCATCCAGCTGAGATGCCAGCAATACGCCAATGGTGTCGGCACCAACGAAACCCGCTATGGTTGGCAAAACATGTATATTCGCTTTTTCGTTGACCTTTACCCCCAGCTCACTTGCTTTTATGTTAACTGGATCCTTGAAAGCGGAAACATACGGCGAGAGGGCCAAGCTCGTGGGGGTTATGTTCAGAAACAGATGGAGCATGCAGGTATTTCCAACAATGCTTACCTCATAGATGTTTTCCGTGCAAACGCTGACTTCATCGATTATCTCATTGACAGCTTGGATGATCTTGTCATTTAGCTCCCTCAGGCCCTCCTCGGTCTTGGCAAAATCTATCCTTGATACCACGTCCTCCCCATATACCACCTGGGGATTCATTCTTGAGGCAACGGCCATCTCCTTGCCCGTATTTAGGTCAACCAGGTAACCAACAACGGTCGTCGTACCTATGTCGAAGCTAATGCCATAGTTTTTGTCGGTCGTATCTCCCTCTTCCATCCCCACCAGATCATTGCCGATTAATATGACCGTGACCTTGAAATCTGAGTTCCTGAGCTTGATTGGAAGTTGCCTTATGAAGTCAAGACTGACATTCCCTAAAACGATGCCCTTCCTTTCTAGAGCGCATGTTATTCTGCTCAAATCCGATTTTTGATCGCTCAAGGAGGGCTTGGCCAGTTTCAGATATACCTTACGCACGTTAGGGTTGAGAGGTATTTTTTTCTCCACCCCCCCGACGAGTATTTTTTGCTCCAGAAGCCTTGTACCTGCTGGAACCTCTATGACTGCATCGCTGATTAGTTTGGTCTGACAAGCCAACACGAGATCCCCTTTGGCATCTCCTCCCAGAGAATCGCCCTTGATCAGCCTGACCTTACATTTGCCACAGATTCCCTTGCCACCACATACCGTCTCCAAAGGAATGCCTGCGGTGACAGCGGCTTCCATGATGGTCGTTCCCTTATCCACCCGAACTCTCTTCCCATCTGGCTGAAAAACTATTTCCATCCTTAAATAGGATGAGCGCGTCTGTTTTAAAGCTAACTGTCCTTCTCAGAAAAAGTCATTAGCAATCAAGTGAATAAAGGTGAATAGATGCTAGACGAGATGTCCAAATCCCTTGTAGATGGCAATATGCCAGAGGTGAAAAGGCTAACTGAAGAGTTTTTGGAGCAGGGGGTTAAACCCGAGGCAATCGTCAACAAGGGACTAATACCGGGAATGGACATCGTTGGGATAAGATTTAAAAAGAAAGAGATATCGGTTCCAGAAGTCCTTATGTCTGCAAGGGCTATGCATGCCTCGCTGGAAATACTGAAACCCCTGCTTTCCAGAAGCGACATGGAACCCTTGGGGATAATAGCGATAGGTACGGTGAAGGGGGACATACATGATATCGGCAAGAATCTCGTTGCGATGATGCTGGAGGGTGCCGGTTTTCAGGTTATCGATGTGGGCATAGATGTTCCGCCTGATAGCTTCGTGGAGATCGTCAGGACAAAAAAACCAGATATATTGGGGTTGTCTGCATTGCTCAACGCCACCCTGTCTTCGATGAAGGATGTCATCAGGGCGTTAGAAAGTGTGCGGTTGAGGGATGATGTGAAGGTAATGGTCGGTGGCGCGCCGGTCACACAGAAATTTGCGGAGGAGATAGGTGCGGATGCATATGCCGGAGACGCCAGAGAAGCGGTAGTGAAGGCAAAGGAGATTTTGGGGATTAAATAAATAGATAGATAGCTACTTTACGTCTGTGCGCAAGCACATAATTACGTTACAGATGAAAATAAATATCAATTACTAAAGAAGGCTAAGATTGCAAAATATCGGTAATGCCTGAATGAGGTAAGGAGCCTGAAGGGCTTGAGTGGTGTGCTATGCTATATCAACCACCATATATCATTCACATAGAGCAAACAAAAATTTATTAAATTTTTCCTTTTACGACGAACCTGTTATGGCATGAGGGACACTGATATTCTCCAACCTTGCTTATCGTTAATTGCCTTTTGCAAGAGGGGCATGAAATTATTTTCTTTTTTGGGACCTCAGTTAGAATTCTGCCCCCGGGATACCATATCGGCATATCCCTGCATGCATAGGGGTTTGTCTGCCATGGATGCTCCCCCAGATACTCTGCCCTGCTTAGAGTGGGGTGCTCCTCCCCGCAGGAGGGGCACTTAACAAGAAAATAGTATGACCAAAACCAATACTTTTCTTCTATTTTTTTATGTTCTGCGCAACTCCTGCAAACATATTTGTCGTGTCTGGGGCACCAGGCTAGGTTTTCATCGAACTGGGCTCTCCCGCAGACATCGCAAATCCACACCCCATCATCATCCCAAGCATGCCAATCGCACCTTCCTGATGACGTCCCGTGTCTTGCCTCTCTGACAGGATAGCTTTTGTCAAGCATGTGAATCATATCACAGGTCAGGCACTTGTTCATTTTTCACCTTGGCTTCTCCAGCAAAGTAGACTTATCCAGGATTTGCCCTGCGCTGGCATGGGGCCTTCGAGAAACCGTGTTGCCACTCTTCTCGAGTTCCCTTGCAGCGTCAGCAAGCAATGCAGCAGCCCTCATAACCTCGTGGGCAGCAGCCCCCATCATAATGTATCCGGAAGGTTCCTTTATGACGAAACACGTTTGAACGTTCATCTCCGCAACGAGTTCAGCCATCTTGTATGCAGCTATTGCCTTTGCCTTGGCATAGGGATTTGAGAACCTCGCTCTCTCGACCACCGTCTCAGCACCTGCGATGATGTGTGGTAGCTTCAAGTCTCCCTGTCGAATGCCCTCGATGGCTGCATCCAGTTCTTCCTGGACCAAGCGTGCCGCACCACATGTCGCTAACACCTTCAAAACATCTGAATTAAAGAGTGCCATCTCAGCCGGATCGAGGAACTCTCGCCTTGCGCCAATGAGGGGATCGCCCCTTAGAAGGATGTATCCAAAGCCTTTTTCTGCCAGCTCATCCGTAATCTTCTTCGCAGGCGCATCGGAGATGACGATGCAGGGTTTATCGCCAACGGATTCTCTTGCCTTGGTCGGTCCGGGAAGTGAGGCGTTGGGACTGACCACAACCACCAGGTCAGGGTCCCAGTCCATCAAGGTGGCCATGTCCACGGCTTCACCTGCCCCCATCTTTGCCCCCGAACCTGCTGTGCGAACGTCTATATCCCTATCAGCTCTCTCGTCCAGCAGTAAGTCAACGACCTGAGAGATCCCTAAATTCCCAAGTTTTATGACACCTATTTTCGCCATGATAATTCATTATGCAGAACGCAATATAAGTTTAAGCGTGGTGGAAGCGCTTAATTGAGATACAATCGGCACACCATGAATGAAATATAGAATAAATACATATAGATAAATAGGGTTACAATTAAGTTGAGAATTGAGAGGATTGGTAAAATAAATAAGACGGTAAAATGAGACAAAAAATCCTAGGAATGGCAATAATATTGATGTATTTGCTGAGCGTTGTGCCCGTAGCTGCACAGGAGACGGCAAAGGTAAACGAGATCATCCTCAAAAATAAGGCATTGTATTCATTGAACTTGCGAGTGGAGAACCTTTGGGAAACTCTCTCAATATCTCCAGAATCCAAGTTAGCCAAGCAACTGACACACGCCCAAAAACGGGTGGATGAAATGGAGTGGTGTACGGAGAACAGCAGAGAGGATCTCATTCCTCAGATAGCATCGGAATACGCAAAAAAAAGCGATCAGATAAGCACCACAAACAGGGAGAGGGTTGAAATGGGCGCCCTTAACGATGCAGAAAAACAACTTGACAGACATACCGAAGTTCTCCAAAACCTGCTGAACTCTCCAAGGATGCCTGAGCAGAGCAAGAAGGGCTTAGAGAATGCATTAGAGGCGAGCAATAGACTCAGCGCAACGGTGCGAGAAGAGGCGGAAATGAGGACGATGGGACCTGAAGCATTTCTGGATATATACGAAAAGGCTTTTCTTAATACTCCAATATCAATCAAATTCAACCTTCCTGAGACCGTTTCCACTAGGTACCAGATCATTGTTACCGATGACACAGTGGTGCTTGGTCAATATGTCGCTGAGTATGACAGGACAAAAAGCACCATTGTATTTACTGAAGGCTCGACAGGGGGTCTTCCTGAGATTAAGCTCACCCTATCGGACATTAAGAAACTTAGCGAATACGCCGAGGATAAGACGATCACACAGATGGAGGCAGCAAGGATAGTGTTAATGTTTAGTTAGGGTAAGGCATTCTTGAATTTAGATCCCAAGTCCAAGGATTAGAGAGGGGGCTAGGAATGTGATGAGGGGTTGGAGGTGGACTGTGGGATTTGAGGAAGTGGCGTAAAAAAGAATTGTAACGTAGAATTTTTCAGTTTGTATCTTCAATAAGACTGTCCGATTCATGGGGCTAAACTCATGAGTCTAAGACCCATTAACTTCTAAATTTTTAGCAGAACCAATGAGCGAAAGTTTTAAAGAAAAGGGATATCAATTTATAAATATCTCTTAAATGTTCCTAAGCATTTCTAGATACCTCCAAGCATACCCAGAAACACCAAAAATATAGGGTGGTAAAATGGAAAAAAAAGAGGTTGCATGGGAAAGTTGGAGAATTATTGTGGCACTACTTGTCGTTATAGTTTTAATGCTTGGGTCGGTTTTTGGTAGCATAGTATTGGTGGATGCTGATGATCCTAGTAAAGTTACGCTTAATGCCGAATCTAATACAGAATGTGTGATATTTGATATAGAACGAGACGGTGGTATAAGCATAGATACTGCAAGAGAAATAACGGAATCCACTATTATCGACGGGTTAAAAAAATATAGATCTGAAGATTATAAGACCTATTTTGACAGTTCGCCAGACTGGTACGCTAAGAAACACTCCTTTGAAGAACGCATCGCAAGAGACCTTTGGTTTCATGTTAATTATCCCTACATCATACTCCTAGGAGGGGGCGATCCTAACAATATCGGATACACAGGGGAATTTATATCGTCAAATTGTCCAGAATGGGTTATGGGTCTGTTTCTTGATTGGAAAGACCCGCAGGAAAACCCAAGCAAACCAGATCTCGATGATGACTTTTTGGGCGGTGTAGATTTTTCATCAATTCAATTAAATTATATTTCACTATCTTTGGATCAGAATGGAGAAAATTTTAGCTACGTACTAAAAGCGAAAAGAGCAGAAGAAGGCGATAATATCATAGACATCGCAGATGCCACAGAGCTATCGATAAATGCATTCTTCACGGGCTTAACCCTACCAGATTCTAAATTTTGGGTAAATCTAAACCCCTGGGAACCAGATGTAATAATGGATAAAGATTTAAGAAAAACAGACTTGGGAAGGATTATGCTTGAAGCAGACCTTCAGATGAAGAAGGACTTTTGTAAATATGAGAATCCATGTGAAAGCGAGATTGGAGAAGAGTTCTGGGAGTTATTGGGTAAAAAATCAGAAGAATTGGCAGAAGAATGTATGAAAAGGCATCCTGCTGAAATAGAAGACACTGATAACGTTCTATTCAGTCCTGTGACTAGGCATTGGATCATTCCAGATAAAACGGATGTTTATGGCACAGATGATGAAGTTTATATTGTTGATATAAAATTAAATATAGAATCAGAGCCGGTATATGAACATTCAACTTATCAAATTGTAAATCAAAATTCTTCTCTTTCCGATGAATGTAAAGAGGATCTTAGTGAAGCAGCAAAGGAATATGGTCGTTATGCGATGGAGCTGGAAGAAGTGATGATACTTCCTTTGGTTGTTCAAGAAGTGAATCATGGTGACTATTATTTAGATTTGAGGCAGGTTTATACTTCGTTGGCACTTGCACAATGGTACAAGGATAAATATCGGCACACATCTAGGATTTTCACAAATCTCATAGATTCAAAGGATTCGACGGGGTTAGAATCGAAGTATATATGGGATGCTGAGGATATATGGAGAGATTATGTTAAGTCATTTGAAGAAGGCGAATATCATTGCTGGAAGAATACAACTTATACAAAAGGCGACTATATAATTACTGAAAGTAGGCTTTATTTGGGTGGTGGTGTTGATTTTACAGACATAAAACTGACAAATATTGGAGACATGCCTGCAAATTTAAAAGAATTGACACTCTATGCGACATCTACTTTTTTCGCAAATGAGGAAGATGATTACTATTTTGGTGATGAATTGTATGTGTTTAAGCCAAGTTCGGCACCAACACCCACATTAACACCCACATTAACACCCACATTAACACCCACATTAACACCCCAGCACCCACCACACGGGCACCCCAGCACACCAACACCCACATTAACACCCACATTAACACCCACATTAACACCCACATTAACACCCCAGCACCCACCACACGGGCACCCCAGCACACCAACACCCACATTAACACCCACTCCAACACCGGTAGCAACACCTTCGCATCCTGAAGAACAACCATTGCCAACAGAAGAGCCAAGTGTACCTGGATTTGAGGCAGCATTCGCAATCGTTGGGCTCCTAGTGATCACATATCTAATCAGAAGAAGACAATAAGGCAAATCTTATTTAACTACAAGTGAAATGGGGATCGGGGAAATAATGAAAGTACTACTCATAGATGGCGCGAAGTATAATTTTTACCAGTATAAAAACGAAGAGGAATTGGAGAAAATTATTGTAGGGCATTGTAAGGATATTTTTGGTAGGAGTTCATTATATTTTGCTAAACACAAAATGGAATCTCTCGCTAGCCAAGGTTCAATTCCAGATGGTTTTTCGATTGATTTTGAAAATAAAAAATGGTATATTATAGAAATAGAACTCTCATCTCACTCCACAAGACATATAGTTGGACAAATGATCGATTTTATGAATGGAGTTGAAAATCCTCAAACTCAAAAAAAGATATTCACATTCATTCGTGAAGAAATAAATAATCTTCAACATACACAAAAAGCAGAGGTTGATTACTATTGTAAAGATATCCCAAGTTTCCTTTCTGATCTGATTTATGATGTTTCACCCGAGATTATAATTATAATAGATAAAAAGACTAAAGAGATAAAGGAGTCTATTTATAAAGCTAATCCAAACGCAAAAATTCTAGAATTCAAGACATTTGAAAGAGAGGGTTTTGTAGGACGTCATGCTTATTTATTTGAGCCTATAGTCGAACATGAGCCTATAGTCGAACATAAAGTAGAATCCGAAAGACTACCCGCAAAACCTAAAGTGAAAGGTAAAACAACTCCCCAGCAAGAATATCGTATTCCTATTTTAGAAGCTTTGATTGAAATGGGCGGTAGAGGAAGAATCAAAGATGTTTTAGAAAAAGTGGAAGTTAAGATGAGGCATAGACTAACTGAAGCCGATTATGAGAAGATATCTTCTGGAACAGATATAAAATGGATCAATAATACAAGATGGGCGAGACTCACTATGATAAATGAGGGATTATTGAAGGACGACTCTCCCCACGGAATTTGGGAGGTTACAGATAAGGGACGAAATTATTACTCAAATCATAAAAGACTAACAATGGACCAAGAAAAAGCAATGTTTTCTAAGATGAGGAGCGAAGGCAATCCAAAGAAGGGGGTTCCATTCTATCCTTCTCAGTATGTCCCTTATAGTCAACAGAGAAAGAAGCAAAGCTGATAGCCATACCTAAGAAGAGCCAAAAAAGCGACATATGGAATCAGAATAGCTAAATAGAAAAATTTAAATGATATGGCATGACAGTGATACGATCCATGTAAATTAAAAATCGAGCTAAAACCCCTTTCCAGACATTTACCAGTAAATTCGACTCAAAATCCCCTGCCCCATCCAACTTCTTGGAATAACTCCTTTATAATAATCTGATCATCCAAAAATCATTTGATTACTACCTTAAAAACCCTGGTCTCCAGGGGTGGTTGGGACTCCCAGGGCCTCGCATAAGAGAACGTTATTTCGGTTGTTCCTGAACTCATAGCAAGAAACTCAAACGTCTCCTTACCACTGCCTCCGAGAAGATTTGGTTGACTTGGGACATAGCTACTATCGACCAATTGAACGTAGTTAGAGTCAAATTGTGGTTGCCAACTATAGCCAGTGGTCGGATTTGACTCTAAAGATACAGAAAATGTAGCACCCTTTTTGGTCTTTATCGTGTCTCCAGGAGACATAAAACCAAACCAGGCGATCAAAACAATCGAGATAACTATTAAAACCCCGATTCCTATGATTTTTGGTCTCATGTTTGTTACCACTTTCACCAATCAATGGGTTTAAGGTTTATAAATGTTATGTGATTTGATTTCAGTGCCGATGTGCTAGAAAACATAAAATTTAAGAAGGTTGGAGTAACAGGTGCTATCAATCTTGCAAGAAGTAGAAAGAGATAGGTATAACCTTGATATAGTATGCCCGCCTTAACTCAGCTGGCAGAGTGCGCGGCTGTAGTTCTTGTTGCGTAGAGAAATACGCAGGTACCGCGATGTCCCCGGTTCAAGTCCGGGAGGCGGGATTAGAGGCAGGATTAGGTTTTAAAAAGATTTCTGCCCGAGTAGTGTAGCGGCCTATCATGAGGCCCTGTCGAGGCTTCGACTCGGGTTCAAATCCCGACTCGGGCGTTTTTAAAATATTCTGATAGTTACTGATAACAAATATGGTAACAAACTTGATAACAACTAATTAAATTTATTCACACATGGTAACAAATCTGATAACAAATAATTAGCTTTGAATACAATAACAAAAAGTTTATATGCTAGCAGTATAGACAAGATTGACAGGGGATGGAAAAAATGCAATCTATTATAGAAGACGCTTTTAGATATTCTGAGATTGAGCAAGAGCAAATAACTATCAGCAATTTTAAGGATGCCGGAACGCCACGAATAGCAATTGTCGGTTGTGGTGGAGCAGGAAACAACACGATAAAAAGGCTATGCAGCATTGGAGTTGTGGGCGCTGAAACGATAGCAGTAAACACCGACAAACAACACTTGGAGTTAATTCCGAATAATGGATGTAAGAAGATTTTAATCGGCAGATCACTCACCAAGGGTCTTGGTGCTGGTGGGTTCCCACACATAGGAAGACAGGCTGCTGAAGTAGACAGGATGTTGCTAGAAGATGCTTTGAAAGACACAGATCTCGTTTTTATCACCGCTGGCATGGGAGGTGGCACTGGTACGGGTTCAGCCCCAGTCGTTGCAGAAGTTGCAAAGGATGAGGGCGCCATAGTGGTCGGAATGGTGTCATTCCCATTCAAAATAGAGAGGACAAGGAGGGTTCTAGCAGAACAGGGCATCGAGGAACTGAGACGAGCAGCGGATACTGTCGTGATATTGGATAACAACAGGCTCTTGAATTATGTGCCAAACGTTCCAATAGATCAGGCATTCTCAGTGATGGACCAACTCATAGCAGAGACTGTAAAAGGCATATCGGAAACGATCACGTTGCCATCGCTGATCAATCTGGATTATGCAGACGTCAAGTCAATCATGCACTGCGGTGGCGTTGCAGTCATGCTGGTTGGTGAGGCTCAGGGCCAAGACAAATCCCATTCAGTGGTAAAGGCCGTATTGAACCACCCATTGTTAGATGTCGATTATAGAAGTGCAACCGGAGCCTTGATTCACATCACAGGCGGATCGGATCTCACATTACGGGAAGCGGAAGAGATAGCTGAAACGCTGACAAAGGAAATCGATACAAATGCAAACCTGATATGGGGTTCACGGGTCGACGAGGATTATACTGGCAAAGTCAAGGTCATGGCAATCATGACCGGAGTGCGATCTGCCCAAGTACTTGGACCAAGTGTTGGGGTTGGCACGCGTGAGCTTGCATACGGCCCGGTCATCGACGTGATTCGATGATTTTCAGTAATTTGCACGCCTGACACATATCGCCCATAGTCGGCTCTCCACAGATCGTGCATCGCTGGAGGTCGACTTCCTCCATTTCTTTTTTTAAGGGTTTGATCAAAAGGTCAAAGCTCTTCATCAACGAGTACTTGGTGCCAGGATGCTTAGCTTCGAAGGCATTTAGCAGGTCACGTATTTCTGCCCTCAGAGACAGATGTGCATAAGGACACTCGTCGAATAGGACGGGTATCTCTTTCAAGAGCGCATAAAGCGCAACCTCTTTTTCAGGCACATATCTCAGCGGTTTAATTCGTGGCACCAGTCCGGGTTTTTTTGTCGGCATAAGCCTGACCAATCGCTCCATATCCCCTCTTAACAAGTTCATTAGCACTGTTTGTGCCTCATCATCCAAGCAATGCCCGGTTACCAGTTTGGTCGCACCCAAGGCGTTAGCAGTCCTGTTCAAGATCACCCTGCGAAAAACCCCACAGTAAGTGCAAGGCGCTCTTTCCCCAAGAATCGCCATTTGATCCAGTGTCAACCCAAATTGATCCTCAAAGGAGGCGATCTCGTGTCGAATGTTAAGTTTCTTGCAAACCTGCTTCGCCATTTTCAGCGTTTTCTCCCTGTAACCATGAATGCCTTCATCGATCGATATCGCCATCAACTGTATATCGGGGTGATCCTTGAATAAAGAGTGGATTATATGCAACACAACCGTACTATCCTTGCCTCCGCTTAGTGCAAATGCGACTGTATCCCCCCTTTCAATCATCTTGTATCTGCGAATGCTATGCTTGACCTTTCGCTCAACATCTTTCTCGAAATGCCTCTTGCACAAATGCATGCCAGAGTATTTTTGGTGAATTATTGCCGTATGATGACACTTGTCGCATCTCATAGCAAAACTATCTTTATCATGCCCTACTAAATAATGATACGTGCAAAATGGTCATATCATCGTTGGAATAGACCCTGGCACGACCACTGCAGTTGCAATCCTTGATATGAGGGGGGGGCTCGTCAACCTATTCAGCTCCAGGGTGGTTTCCATATCAGATGTGATTGAGCATATAACTAGATATGGGAAACCTCTAATCATAGCCTCTGATGTAACGCCCGCCCCAAACACTGTTGAAAAAATCAAGCGGGCATTCAACGCAGTCCTATTCTTACCAAGTGATTCACTGCCAACAGAGGAGAAGATCGACTTAGCAAAGCCTTTCAAATACTGCAATGAACATGAAAGAGATGCATTGGCTGCAGCTCTGTGGGCATACAAAGACTGCAAAAATAAATTCACCCATATCGAAAAGAAAACGCCCATCGGCATGGATGCAGATGAAGTGAAGGCACTGGTCCTCCGCGGATGTTCGATCGACGCCGCAATTTCCCAATTGTCTCGACCTGACAAGGTAGAAGAGGTCAAAAAAAAGGAAATAAAAACCATCAACAAGCAAGCCTTAGAGCTGCAAAAGATAATCCATCGCCAGGAGAAACAGATATCTAGACTTAAGGAATATGTCGACGAACTGCAATCCCAGATGAGCAAAAAAGACGATCGGATAGAGGAACTTGCTACCCTATTGGATGGCATAAAATTCAAAGACCAGAGAGCGCTAAGGAAGGCAAGAGAGATTGAACGTAGGGACAAAGAGATCTCTCGGCTAAAAAAAGAATTGCTAAAAAGGGAGAGAGATATATCCCTGCTGTCCAATCAAATAGATCAATTAAAATATGTACAAACATTGGATTTTTTTGGAGAGAAGAGACCTTTAAAAGTGATATCCTCATTCACAAGGGATTCAATTTCAGAGACTGAAGCCAAGTATGGGCTCAAAAAGGGGGAGGTCATATTCTTAGAAGATGCAAGTGGTGGTAGCCAAACCACGGCAGACTTGATTATAAGCAAAGGGATCAGAGGGATAATCACCCAAAATGAAATGTCCCATGCTGCAGAAAAACGGTTTGTTAACATGGGTATCCCCATAATCCCAGCGAAGGACGTGAGTATCCATAGAATTGCAGATTTTGCAGTTGTGGACCAAAGCATACTGGATCGGGCAATCCAAAAATGGCATGAAAATATGAGGAAAACCAGGGCTGAGAAGGTGGAGTCATTGATCATTGAATATAAAAATAAAAAAAAGGTCTAAAAAGTGCTCAGCTCCCCTTTTACCACCATCTCAGTGATCTGTGTTATCTCCGACAACCAATCGTCGATGATGTGTTTGACATCTGGCTTGATTTTTTCCAGGGATATTCCTTTTTTCAGTATTATCTGGGCGTCAACGATCATCGGATCGTCTATCGGTTGTCCGATCTGGGATAGAATGCGTACATAGACCTCCTCGACGCCATACAATTTTGCAATATACTGTGCCATTTGAGTGGATAACAAGTTGTATATCTTTCCCACATGACTGACTGGGTTCTTGCCGCTTGTTGCCTCCAAACTCATCGATCTATTGGGCGTGATCAATCCATTGGACCTGTTTCCTCTGCCCACAGAGCCATCATCACCCATTTCTGCTGAAGTGCCAGTCACAGTCAGATATACCGAACCAGTGGAATAATCATCCGCTATATTTACAGCTACAGACACATCGCGCTTAGTGTGCTGCATCGCTGTATTTAGGACATGCTCACCAATCTCTTTTTTTATCGTCTTGTAATGCTCTAGATCGTCCACATATTTCGAGATAATGGCGTTAGCGACGGTAAGGGTGATGTGATCTTTGACCCGCAAGCCCATTACTTTTATGTCCTCCCCAATTGCCGGTATCTTATCTCTTAGATTCATCAGGGCTCGCTCTGCATTATACACAACCAGCTCTGTTTCTGAAAAGGGAGCATGACCTACACCAAAAGAGGTATCATTCGCATTAGGTATCTTTCCTCTCTCGAAAATGTTTATGAGGTCAACGGAGCCCTGACCTATCCGTTGATCAAGTACAACATGGGAAGGTTTTAAGTTCCGAATGTTTTGTGCCAGATATTCCCTTGCTGTTTCGTGGGCTATCACTCCAATGGGTATCTTAGCCTCACCGACATAAGAGGTCGCTCTTCCACTGATAAGGATGAAGATGGGCTTTATCACTTCCCCGCCACCATAGAAGGGGTTCGCCTCTCCTCCCACTAATTCAACTTGGTCCGTATTGTGATGCAGGATTCTGCCAAACCGATTCAAGTATTCGCATGACAGTGCTCTGCTCACGGCCTCAGCAATCCCATCACATATCGAATCCGGATGCCCGATTCCCTTTCTTTCGACCAGCTCAGTCCTATGCGCTTCAATGGGAGTTTGATTGATTTGCTCCACCCTGATATTTCGTTTCATCGTTTCAAAAATGCATCATGAGTTATAATATTTTTCGGTGGGGTGTCACAATAAAGGTTAACAATTGTTATTTTGAAATTTTTCTGAAGCAGGTTCACCGCCAACTCCCCAATGGGACTTTGGAATTTCATGCACGATTATTTCTATAGCATTTTCAGGAATGCCTAAATCCACAAAAACCCTTGTAATTTCTTGAATCACGGTTTTAGCTCGCTCTTCTCCAAAACCTTCCCAGACATTTACGTGAATTATCGGCATTTTTCATACCTCAAATAGTTTATTTCCATATATTTTGATTCCTTGCAATCTATATATAATATAATGCACGTGGAAATAATCGATTGAACATCAAAAGAGCTTCTGATGTCTTTCTTTAAATACTCCCTAAAAACAATCCTAGTCAAGTATCACCAATATCCCCATAAATTATTATAAAACCACCAGCAGCCATTTTTTTCTATCCTAATATAAAAACTGAGCCAATATAAAAACTGGGCTAAAACAACCCATAATGTAATTGAGGTAACGCTGTATTAAAAGAAATCCAACTAAACCCCAGCCAAGCTATCGATCCAACTTTCGTAGCGATGTCAATGTTAGTGATATCAATCTAGTCGTTATGCTTTTATACACCTATCATTTATTTTCGTATACCCATCGATTATATGTAGCAAACATTAGAAGGGGAAAAATGACATGGTGAAAAAAATGAGTACAAAAGATAAGACAAATAGGATAAGTCGTATAAGTCGAATGCTGATAGTATTTCTCATTGTAGCCATTAGCTCAATTGTTCCACAAAGCGCATCAGCAAAGCCCAACTCAGAGATCCAATTAGACCCCGGAGACTTGATTGAAAATTCGAGGTTGGGTCGATCCATAGCCATCGACGGAAACCTTGTGGTGGTGGGGGCACCAGAAGCCTCAGAAGAAGAGGCTTTTGGCGTAGGAGCAGCTTATATATTTAAGCGCCATGGCAATGCTTATGTTTTAGAGGCAAAGCTCATTGCCCCCGACCCAACCCTAGGATCAGAATTCGGGCGAGCAGTGGCTGTCGAAGGAAACACCATAGTGGTTGGTGCCCGCTTTGCCACCAGTGGAGATGTCGAAAGAGCAGGTGCTGCTTATATATTCCGCTATATGGGTGGGTCATGGATTTTTGATCAAAAGCTAACTGCAAGCGATGTGTCTGCAGAAGACAATTTTGGTCGGGCAGTTGCACTGCACGGTGACCTTTTGGTGGTGACAGCCCGAAAAGAGGAGGTTTCGGAGGAAGATGAGGGGGCGGCATATGTGTTCCGCAGAACAGGCGCTAGCTGGACCGAAGAGGCTAAACTCACTGCAAGCGATGGCACGATCGGCGCCCGATTTGGACAGTCAGTGGCCATAGTGGGCAACAACCTGATAGCGGTGGGAGCGCGGGATGCCGACAGCCCCACGGCGAAGGCTTGCGGAGCTGTCTATATCTTTCAGAGGATTGCTGACGAATGGGTTGAAACGGCAAAGTTGACCGCAAGTGACGGCGCGAAGGGAGACCAATTCGCGTTTAACCTTGCAACTCATGGAAATGTGATCGTGGTCGGATCTCGTAGATCGGATCCTCAAGGTCTTAAGGATGCGGGCGCTGTCTACATATTTAGTAAAACAAAAAGCGGATGGACTGAGACTGCTAAACTCATGGCAAGTGATGCAAAGGGAGGCGATGAATTCGGTCACTCGGTAGCCATGGACGGAAACTTCATTGCAGTCGGAGCGCGCAGGGCAGACATTGATACGAACCCTGACCAGGGAGCCGTGTATCTTTTCCGTCGAGCGGATAATCAATGGGTGGAGACGACAAAGCTCTTAGCATCCAACGGAGGGGCAGGCGATGAATTTGGCCATTCCCTTTCAGCCCATGGCAATGCTATCGCTGTAGGAGCGCAATTTGCCGACGTCCCAACATGCGACGAAGGGGCAGCCTATGTGTTTAAACTGAATAGCACAAAGTGATAAGCGCCAATAAGCGGCGGCAGCTAGAGGGCTATGCGCAACATTTTAAATAACCCTCTCTGCCCCCTAAATTTCTAGGTGAGCCCTTAGGATCATCAAAAGCTGGCAAATACCATATTTCTCAAATCCACCAAAAATACATCAAAATAAACTGACAATTTATATATTCTTTAGTTTCTAATTTATTTTAATGAATAAAATTTTGGAAACGCGATTTTGGGAAATAGATTTTTTACGCGGACTTGCCATAATCATGATGATAGTATACCACCTGTTCTATGATTTAGATTTTTTCAACGTGTATGCTATCAAAATAAACTCCGGCTTCTGGTGGTATTTTGCACGCACCACAGCTACCATGTTTATTCTTCTAGTGGGCATTTCCTTAACTCTCAGTTATTCAAGAGCAAGGATGCTGAATCCAAAATCCAACCTATATCCAAAGTATTTGAAGAGAGGTCTGAGGATATTTGCATGGGGCTTAATTATCACCCTGATGACCTGGGTTTTTTTAAGAGAGGATTTTGTTATTTTTGGGGTGCTTCATCTCATCGGAATATCGATTATCCTGGCATATCCCTTTTTAAAACTCCGATCTTGGAACCTTTTGATAGGAATTACTTTTATATCTATTGGGATATATGTGAAGAAGTTTACCTTTGGCTTCCCTTGGTTGATTTGGCTGGGATTCAAGCCAGAGATCTTTTACACTGTTGACTACTTTCCTATTTTCCCGTGGTTTGGAGTGATTTTAATCGGCTTATTTATCGGAAATCTGTTATATGCCAACTACACACGGAAATTTAATTTTTTGGATTTGTCTAATTTTTCTTTTATAAGATTATTTTGCTTTTTAGGAAGGCACTCATTATTGATTTACCTAATTCATCAACCGATATTGATTACATTACTTCTAATATTTTAAACCAAGAGTAGCGATATAAGGTAGGATTTCATAAAAACAGCAGTAGTATTTTTCATGCTCATACCACAAAGTTAGTAATCTTGTTGAAACTATCAATAAAGTTCTACGGTACAGGCTAAAATGATGGTAAAAAGGTTATAGGATTTCGTAACTATGGCAGTAGTAGTTCTGAGGGTCAAAATTCCACGGATCTGGTCGATAGTTGGGTTGTAAGAGAAATAAAATAAATAGCAAGAATCTTTTACATAGCATCAGTAGAGATAAACATTTTTTAAAGAGTCAAGCGTAACTTTATCTTGTGAAATTTAAAAATTTAATCTCATCAATAGTTATTGTCGGAATAGTCTTAATCGCCGGTTGTTTGCACCAGCCTTCGGATTCTTCTTTAGATCATCCTGCTGAAAAGCTCCTTATGTGGGTAAAAAGGGTTGACAGTTCTCAGGACGTGGTAATATCCCCTAATGGTGAATACATTACCAGCGGTAAAGAATTATTTTCACGTACAGGCGAACTTATTCATAGATACAACACTCGAGTGACCATGTCCACTGCTATCTCTTCTGATGGCAGATATATCACGACAGCCGTCGATCCAGGCATTGTTTATTTAATTTCAAGCGAAGATGAAAAACCCATATGGAGGTATGAGGCAGGGGAACGCGTCTGGAGAGTGGATATGTCTGATGATGGAAATTACATAGTATCTATAGGACAAAGGAACATTTGTTTGTTTTCTAAAGAAAACAGTAATCCAATATGGAATTATAAGAGAAAATCCTCTGGCAGTACGTATAATTCAGTTGCCATCTCTTCCAATGGCAAGTATATTGTGGCAGGAACTGACTCCGGGTCAGAACCCAATGTACTCCTCTTTTCCCGAGAAAGCAGTACCCCTCTATGGAGCTATGGTCCCAGTGAGTGGACCAGCCAGGTTGCCATCTCTTCTGATGGCAGTTACATTGCCACGGGCGACAACGCAGGTACAGTCCGCTTATTTTCCAAAGAAAGTAATGTTCCTTTATGGAGTTATACTACATGGGGGGACATCTATGCACTTTCAATGACCCCTGATGGGAGATTCATAGTGGCTGGTGGCTGGGATTCTAATTTATACATGTTCTCTCAAATAGGTGAGCTTCTATGGAGTTATAAAATAGGAGGCCGCGTTTTTGATGTTGACATCTCTTATGACGGCAGATATATAGTAGCAGCAAGCGAAGACGACCACATATACCTTATTTCTTTCAGCGGCAAACCTCTGTGGAGCTATAGAACAGGGGACGATGTTACAGGAATTTCAATATCTTCTGACGGGAATTACACGGCAGCTGTAAGCGAGGATAGACACTTATACTTATTCGACAGGGATGTGGATAGCCAGAAATCAACAGAGCTGACAGTTAAACCAGCTGAAATCAGTACTGAATCTCATATGGCAACCAGTCTCGATGCTTTTCTGACGTTAGAGGGCATTCCACTGGAAGACAAGCTTATCACATGGTCAGTAAGCAAAGGTACTATAGACATTGAAGACTCATTCACAGATTATCAAGGCAAGATCACGATTAAGTATACTGCCCCAGTCACCAGAGAATCAACACAAACAATGATAACAGCTTCCTTCGCAGGCGACGGTTTATATTCACCAGCCAAGAAAGCCATCACGGTACATATCGCTGCTGGTGATTTGCGACCGTTGCATGAACCCATTTCCATATCTAATGATGGATTCACACCCGAAAATGGCGTTGTTAAAGGAAGCGGTACAGAAGATAACCCATATATTATCGAAAACTGGCACATATATGCTGAAAATAACTACGGTATTTTCATAAGAGACTCGAGGGCACATTTTGTAATAAGAGATTCTTATATCACCGTCGAGGGTGATGATAAAAGAGACGGAATTTATCTAATGAACGTTGATAATGGGCGAATAGAAAATGTTATTATAGAATATGTTCCCAAGTGGGGCATCTTTATGCAAGATTGTTCCAACATTGAAATAATCAACTCAGTATTCAGAAACAATGTAAGGCAGGGAATCTCTGTATGGGATTCCGAGGATATAACAATAAAAAATAATACGGTATTGAACAACGATGATGCTGGCATACAGATAGATCGATCTTCAAACGTCAAAATATTTGATAATCTTGCAAAATTCAATTCCAGGCACGGAATCAGCATATATAACACAAATAATTCCATAATGGAAAATAATACTGCCCTGCTCAACGGATGGTTTGGATTCGCTGTTCATGAACACTCTTCCCAAAACACGGTGAGGGGCAACAAAGGAAACAATAATGGCCTTTCACCTGTGGGGGGCGGCGGCCTCTCGATGAAGATGGACTCCAATAACAATCTTGTGGAGAACAATGATTTCAAAGAGAATGATGGCTTTGGCATTAATATCTACATTAATGCGAGTTACAATACAATCCGGGGAAACAACATTAATGGCAACAGTGGAATTGGAATAAATATAGAATCAGGCATCGGAAACATTTTAGAAGACAACATGGTATCAAATAATGCTCATGAGGACATATCCACAAAAGATAGCTCAGGAACCATCGTGAGATAAGTCCAAATGGATATCAAGAGAACATATAAATAGATCATGGCAGGTTAAGATTGCAATTGACATCTGCTAATTTCATCCTTAATTATATTACCATCATATTGGTGTGGTAAATACTGATTTTTTATAATTTTGACCAATGGACCCACTCTTAAGCATGCCAGCAATCAACTATCTTTATTGAATTGGCTTTTATTAGTGAACAATGCCATGATACCGCTAAAAAATACATAGTACAAAGTCAAAAAAAAATTAACTAAATGTAAACATCTTTTATCTTAAAAATGCAAAAGTCTTAAATAAAATTGTAATAATTCCCAATTAATAGATTTATCATGTGAAAACTCACCTGCTTAACTATCTAGACACAGTAAATCTTATAACACAGTAAATATTTATTGTTTAAATACAATTAAAAATGGAGGAATTCAGATGGTCGATAGACTTATTGATGCGATCAAGAAGCTATTTAGGGCTGATGAGGAGAAGATTACTGATAGAAAAAACGTGGTCGACGAATCCATTCAAACGATCGATAAATTGGTAGTGGAGATGAACATCGATCGCCGAGGTTTTTCCAGGCAGAAAGGGATGTACAGAGGTGCCCTTAATACGGTGTTGGAGAAACGGGGTGAGGCAGAGGCAAGAGAGCTTGGTTTGTGGATCACGGATTACATAAAAAAACATGGAGATACACCTGTACGTCAACAAGTGAGAGATAAAATCGAACATCTATAGCACGATACCAAATCTCTGTAAGCTTAAGAACATATGATACATGACGGTATGGTAATTACTTGCATCCCACTGGTTTTTAAAAACTAAAAATCAGTTTGAACAATTTATTCTAAGTACTTTTGACACCCAAATAGCAAGTATTTATTTTTTATATCTGAGGGTAGTGCATACTTTGCCGACCTGCTCGCCCCCATACAAATCGTTGTTACCGCAAAAACTTCTTTTATCGCTATAAGTTATAAAACATTACTAGGAGCTCTCCCCCGAAAAAAGTTTTTTAAAGAATTAAGTTTCAATTGGTTACGATGAAATGAACGCCAAACGACAAACAAAAAAGAATAATTCAGCAGCAAGCAAACTCAGGAACATATTCTTCTCTTTATTGGTTTTTATAGCGGTAACAATAATTGTTACAGACTTACTTCAAAGCAGAATTTTCTTTTCATTTTTCGTAGGATTTCCTACGGGTTTCGTTGCCGGAGTCCTAGTATTTGCTCTTTTGACCATAAAACAAAGATCAAAAAAGAGTTAAAAAAATCAGAGAATAAAAAAGATTCCCAGGATTTAAAAAGTATTTCAGCACTCATTTTGAGAGTTTTGAAGCAATTTTCTTGCCATAACAGAAAAACAGTTGTATTGAGCCTTAACCCCCTTGGGCATTTTCTTGTCTTGAGCATATTTTTAATTATATATATATGTTATATAGCTTTCGACATTTTTATCAGTATGAAGTCTCATTTCCATAAGGGTATAAGATCATGACAGCAAACTCCGAGCATTATGATGTCCTCATCGAGAATGGATGGATTCTCACACCAGAGGGTTTGGTCAAGGGATGCGTAACCATCGAGGACAGAATTATCGCTAATATAGGTAAAAAGGTCTCGACCGATAGGGTAATTGATGCCAGAAACGGAATAGTGATGCCTGGTTTGATTAATGCCCATACTCACCTCGGAATGACGTTACTTAGGGGCTATGCAGACGATTTTTCACTGGCTCGATGGCTCAACGAATACATATGGCCGGTAGAGGCAAAGCTGGATGAAAGAGATGTGTATGTAGGTGCCTTGCTGGGCTGCGTAGAGATGATCAAGTCAGGCACAACCACATGCGCGGACATGTACATACGCATGGATGGGACTGCCAGAGCAGTAGAAGAGTCTGGAATTAGAGGCGTGCTATCCTATGGTATGATCGAACTCGGAGATGAAACCAGGGCTGAAAAAGAACTAAAGATTGGCAAGGAGTTTGTCAAAAAATGGAACAACGCAGCAAATGGCAGGATAACAACTATGTATGGCCCACATGCCCCGAATACGTGTTCCCCGGAGTTTTTGAGCCAAGTAAGAGAACTGTCAGATAAAGATGGCGTAAAAATACACACCCATCTGGCTGAAACGGAAGCAGAGATCGATGAAATCCAGAAAAAGCAGGATATGTCACCTGTAAAACTTTTGGATAAGATAAATTTTCTTGGACCAGGGGTTTTAGCTGCGCATTGC
Source organism: Methanocellales archaeon (assembly GCA_028715985.1). Classification (NCBI taxonomy): domain Archaea; kingdom Methanobacteriati; phylum Methanobacteriota; class Methanomicrobia; order Methanocellales; species Methanocellales archaeon. The sequence goes on along the minus strand of JAQUQR010000010.1, from coordinate 1,078 downwards.
GTTTGGCTTTCGGAGGAGGATATAAGGATTTTAAAGAGGAATGATGTCAAAGTAGCACACAATCCAACCAGCAACATGAAACTTGGATCGGGAATTGCACCTATTCCAGAACTTCTCAAATGTGGGATTATTGTAGCCTTGGGAACTGACGGATGTGCATCAAACAACGATCTCGACATGTTCAGAGAAATGAAGATGGCCGCTCTGCTCCATAAGGTCAACAAACTCGATCCTACCATGATTCCTGCGAGAGAGGCACTAAATATGGCAACGATTAATGGAGCGAGGTCACTTGGAATCGATGCAGGAGCCATATCAATAGGCATGAAAGCAGACATCATAATCATCGACACAAACAAGCCCCATCTGACCCCAAAGCACGATATGGTCTCGCATTTAGTCTATTGTGCAAAGGGCAGCGATGTCTCCACATGCATAGTGGACGGTAAAATCCTGATGGAAAACTATGAACTCACCACCTTAAACGAGTCGAAGATAATGGCTGATGCGGAGAGGGTTGCAAGCGATCTGATAGATAAAGCAAAGTACAATGAATAGATTAGTACGGGGTCCAATAGAATCGTAAAGAGAATAATAGAATCGTAAAGAGAATAAAAGGTGGCAATGATCCCCCGATCTAACTCATCGCCCCCAAGATGTTAAAAGGTTTTGTTGGACATTGTTCATCTACCCATTTCTAGCGTTTATATAAAAACATAACTTTTTACAATTTACCTTAACTTCCCCTACCAATATCCCACCATAATACTTCTTTTCATCAAATAAACCCACTATAGGTCACATTTAACCACCCACAACTCTCAAAATAGCCCTTTTTGTTGAAAGGTTGGAAAGAGAGATATAAAAAATGCATTTGATTATAAAAGTGAACTTTAACTCTATTTAACTCAAAACGTGGAAACGAAACATATAATATTTACATTACACTGCCATGCCTCGCAGCGATACGCCAGGTCTGAGCTGATCCCGTTTCTAAAGGCCATATTCAGGAAAAATGCGATTGAAATCTCTGCAATGCTGGACCTGAGCCAAAACGAGATCGCCTTCTTACTCGGCA
>JAQUQR010000009.1 GCA_028715985.1 Methanocellales archaeon | reverse complement strand
ATTGATCAGAACGGGAAAGTTGGCGTAGGTGGTGGAGGGAGTATCTACATTATCGACCTTGGTGTGGTCGATGGTTATCAATTTGCGGTAATTCCAGCTTGGGTTATACCAGTTCGATGCATCGTTGTGTGCATACTCAACATCATCCCCAAATTTAAATTCTAATGTGTGTTTACCAGATATCAACACTTTACTAACTGCATGACCTGTTTCATTACATTCATAATCTTCAATGAACACAGAATTGTTGATCCATTCGTATTCTGCTAATTCATCTCCACGCCTAATTTCCAGGAATTTCAAATCATTATCTTCGTTTTCATCACTCCAGGTTGTTCCATTAACCGCCGTAATCGTTAAGTTGGCTTTTCCTGTTGTGTTGAATCTAACCGTCCAGTTTTCTCCGACAGAAGGATAACTCTGCACGTCTGTCACGTTTATGGTCGGCTCCTCCACTTCGTTAGCCACAATTATGCTCGGCTCCGTATCACCCTCTTGGTTTGGGTTCAACTCGCCATACTTGTTGTATACTATGCTCGGCCCCGCCTCGCTAATTACGATAATCGGCTCCGCCTCGACGGCTCCAACTACGCTCGCCTCCGATTCATCATCTAAAATTATGCTCGGCTCAACCTCGTTAACCACAATAATCGGCTCCGATTCACCGTGATCCGCCTCGACGGCTCCAACTACGCTCGCCTCCGATTCATCATCTAAAATTATGCTCGGCTCAACCTCGTTAACCACAATAATCGGCTCCGATTCACCGTGATCCGCCTCGACGGCTCCAACTACGCTCGGCCCCACCTCACCGCTTACAATCCCGTTATTCACAATAGCCCCCTGAAGAGAGGGTATAAGACCTCCAAGTAAGAGAGATACTACCATCAATACAACGATCCGCTTAGTGTATCTCTCTCCACTATTCATTTTCACCCAGACTCCTCAGGTACTCTTTGAAAAATGGATGGTAGAGCGAATACGCTCCCCTCTCATGTTTTACTATAAGCCCCTTTTTAATCAAAAACCGAAGATGTGTCCTGGCGTCCTTTATACTTATGTCAGAGGGACTAAACCTGTCTGGCAGTTTTGACATCGCCAATAAGATTTCCTTCTCCTTACCGCTCGATATCGAAAAGTCGTTTTTAAATCTCTCTCGTTCCATTGATTTCATGATGGTACGATAATTTTTCTCAAAATCTTCCAGGGTGATTCTACCCTCTCTCTTTAGATACACCAACTCCCTCATTATGAAATTGATGAAAACCGGGTGCCCCCTGGTTAAGTCATGTATTCTCTCAATCACGCTCTCATTAACCGTCAGGTCCAAACCTGACATTTTCAAGGGCGTTAGGATGGCGTCTTTGACTTCATTCAATTTAAAGGGATTCAGGGTATGCTTGATGTTAAAGAAGTTAGCAAAAGTTCTACCATATCCTCTTATATCTGAAAACAGATCACTTCTCCCGGTTATACACAATATAAAGTTACATCCGTTCTTTGGAAGCTCTTGGAATACTGCCCTGATCTCACTCAAGGCATCTGGACACCTACTTAGATAATGTACATCATCCAACATCAGAAGTCCGGTATCAATTCCTCTTTTTTCGAGAGTTTTCCATAGTCCTATAAGCGTATCCCTAAAAATCCTCGTAGCTGATTCATCTCTTTTTGCTGCTTCAGATGTCCCGATTGATTTGGCTCTCCAGTCCTTGATTTCGTTCTTCATTTCCGCCTGATCGAGCGTATTTGTGACAAAGTTTCCACTAATTTCGTCTACAATTTTATTGAGGATGGAATTGAAAGAATTACACGAAATGGGCGTAAATCCTACTATCGCTGAAAACACCTTCCTTTCCTTGAACTCTTCTAAAGCTATGGCTTCAAATTTCCTTAACACAGAAGTCTTGCCGACGCCACAATCCCCTAGAACAGCTATGTTGTCTGGCGTAGGCATCTCTGTTTTCTTGGACCTATCGAACGATCTCCTGAAAGAGGATAAGATGTCCTCCCTGTTAGCGAAATATTTTGTGTTTACAGGAAACGTGGGTGAAAATGGATTTTTTCCTTCCAAGTTTTATATCCCCTGTGTTATTTCTATATCATTTCTTAAATGTGTAACTTGTTCATTTCTTAAATGTGTAACTTGTGAGCATTGTGCAAAATGCGTATATACATTATATATATTTAAACTTTTCCTTTTTTTGAGCAAAATTGCTAAAATCAGACAATATTTTCATTCTTTAGCTGTATATGAAATCACTCAATATTTTTGATTAGTAATTTGTGGATATTGTGCAAAGTATGTGTATACTTTAACTATTATTTAAACTTTTTCCTTTTATAAGCAAAATTGCTAAAATCAGACAATATTTTCATTCCTAAACTATATACATAACTATACTTAAACTCAATGAATGAGAGTAGTGTATACTATAAAATACATGTATGTACTATGACCTAATCGAGTCGAGATGTGAAAGAAAATGTGCGCTTCAGATGAAAATGAAAAAAAGAGATCGAAGATTGTTCGTGCTATGCTTCGCCTCGCTGCTTGTTCCGATCTGAGAAGCGGTATTTTAGTTAGCTTGAAAAAGGGCAAGAAACCACTGAGCGAATTACGAGATGAGATGGAAGCAAGCTCTACAACAGCCATACATGCACTAAGAGAGCTTGAAAAGGGCAAATTCATTTTTCAAGATGAAGCCAAGGATTATGTGTTAACGAAAATCGGCGAAATTGTCGCCTTGAAGCTACTCGATTTTTTGGAGGCGATTGATGTATTGGAAAAGTACGAGGGCTTTTGGCGTACTCATGACCTCAGCGACATTCCGGAACATTTGCTTGAGAGAATTGGGGCATTGCGAAACTCCAGTATGGTAGAGGCTCCTGCCGCTGATGTTTTACAAGTCTTCACAAGCTTCGTCGATATTCTGAGAAATGCTAAAGAGATAAGGGGGGTAACTTCCATGTCCATCCCTGATTTTGGACCACTATTTAAAGAGCTTACAATCGAGAAAAATATTGATGTGGAGCTTATAATATCAGAAGAAGTATTGGGAGGAATAGACCAGGAAATCCTGAAAGAAATCTTCTCTGAAAAAAGCTCTAAACTTAAATTATACGTAATGAAAAAAGACTTAAAAGTTGCTTTTACGGTTACTGACAGCCTCCTATCGCTTGGTTTGTTTAATTTTGATGGTACATACGACTGGAATAAGGATATAGTAGATTCCACTAAGGAAGGTATTGAATGGGGGTGGGAATTGTTTGAATGGTATCGCAAGCGGTCCAATAAATTTCATTTGTGATCCCCATGCAATTTCTAGTTAAGTGCCTGATATATGCCGTTTAGTTGTGGTGTAGTCAATGTCTAAAATATTAACTTGGGTTTAAAACGATAGGTATGTTAAAGCATAACGTTTAATATATAGAAATGTTTAAAATATTAACTTATGGATGTAAGTCTTTATGCGAAACGGATGTTGGGTTAGATGATGGGCTCGGTAGTTATCTGTTACCCCATCTCCATCTCAAACTTAAAAGCATCCGTTCCTTGTTTGATAAATTCCTGTCATTCTTGTCGGTAAGTTCCCTATTCATTGCCATAATCGCCTTTTTGTTACCTTATTTTTCTTTCTTGCTTTATGAGGTGCAGATTAGTTTTAAATTGCTTATTGCTTCTTTTCTCGTTAGTTTTGCCACCTACAACATCAATAAATTAACCGATATAGAAGAAGATGCGGTAAATGTGCCTGAAAGGGCAGGATTTATTGCAAAAAATAAACGTTTGGTCATCTGGGCTACAGTAGCGTCTTTCATTGTTGCCTTGTCTTTATCTTTTTTACAAAACCCCCTTTCCATCTTTATAATTCTCTTTCCTTTTTTTATGGGAGTTATATACAGTATAAAAATATCCAACTTCCGACTGAAAGACATAATGGGCATAAAAAACATCGTAGTTGCACTGTCTTGGGCGGTATTAGGCGCTTTCATACCCTTAGCAGTTTCTTTTCGTGATTATCTTCTAATATCCCTGATTTTTTATTTCTTTTTCATTAAATGCTTCATTAACACGGTTGTATTTGATGTTCGAGATATCGAAGGCGATAGAATGAGCGGGGTAAAAACCATTCCAGTATTTTTTGGAAGAAGTAACTCAAAAAATCTGCTCCTGGGACTGAACTCAACCCTCTTAGTCTGGCTCGCATTTTCCTGTTTTATGGGCTTTTTCCGCCAATACCTTGTCGTCTTAATCTTTTGCATTTTTTACGGATACTGGTATATCCTGTATTTTTGTAAGGATAAGTTAAAAATAGGGACTTCGGTTGATTTGCTCGTGGACGGCGAATGGATGATAATTGCAATGCTGGCCATAGCAGCTACTTTGCTCTGAGCTTACAGGAATAAAGTTTGTTTTATTATGTTATCTTTTGTTACCAGGGCTACAATAATCTAATCTAATAATAAATACATGCAAGCATCCAAATGAGACGCTCATTCCTACCAGTCCCATTTAGATACTTCCTTTAGTTTATTGCCCTAAAAAATCTGTGGCGATTTTTTTGAGTTTTTTAATTATAACTTACAGCTACTTTTTAAGCGCCTTTTTTATCAGATCCTCTTCTTTCGTTCTATATATGCTCTTGATTCCTTCCTTGCTATCTTGCCATTGGATCCCACGAATTATCACCACGGGCGTCCCCCCGGAAGCTTCACCCATCAACAGATTCGCAAAACCAGCCAGTTCATCTACAATCGCCTCTCTTGTCACTTTTAGCTCTCTGCCAAATAGATCTTTTTCACCTCTCCAGTCCTTAATAGCTGAGATGCCAGCACATCCAATTGCGATGCCTGTTTGCCCGGTTCGGAATGGTCTGCCGCATGTGTCTGAGACGATGACCGCAATGTGTTTGCCAGTTGAGTCTCTGATATTTTTTGCGCTCCCATCTGGATCTTCTGGCAACAAAATCACAAATCCTTCCCGAATGTTCGATCTGTCTATACCTGCATTCACGCATATATGACCTGCAGGAGTCTGGACCAGCAAAAAAGGATTCTCGATCAGAATCTCCTCGCTTTCATCCAATACCGCTTGGATAAACCTTGGGTCCTCCCCGTTTAGGCGTGCAATCCTCTCGGCTTCATAGCCCGGCCCTATATCCTTTAGGCGCAGCACTCTACCCTCAGACTTTGCAACGACGGTAGAGGCGACTACTATAATATCTCCATCCGCTGGTTTAGCTAATTCGGATATTATATTGCCCAGGTCATCCCCCTTCTCGATCTGCGGTATCCCTTTAACTATAAAAGCTTCAGCTCTCAAGATTTCGCTTCCATCAAGGTTGATCTCAACTCTTTGACATCCGTCATAAATAACTCCATCCATCCCCAGCGTTACTAGAGTATCATGGTCACCAACCAGACTCACTCCACTCCTCTTACCCCTCATTTCTGCCAACGTACTAAAGCTTGCTGATGATATTTTGTTCTCTCCAGGTCTTATCATTTCCGAGAAATAACGTTCTGTCCTTTCTCCTTCATCTGTTGCAAAATGGTCCAGCATTCAGCATAGACTATAACTTTTTCAGAAGTGATATCTGCATCACCGATCTTTTCCACTTCTAGCTTGTGGTTGAACTTCAGCGGGTTGTTGTCGATGTTGGCGCAACCATCTCCAAGGTGTTGGGCTTGTGGGCGAACTCAATTGATCTCCACATATAGGTGCTAGACCGGATAACAAAATAACAGTGATCATGTCTCGTAGTATCAACAGGTTCAACATCTTACCTTTCATTCATCCCCTTCACGATCTCTGCACCCCCACCAGGTTGGGTTATGAAGGGTTCGCTTTTTATCCCATTGCGACTGAAAGCATCCACCATTGCATCTGCTATTTCGCCCCTTCGCTCAAGCTCGCAGACCGCTATCATGGCTGGACCAGAGCCGCTGATCGTTGCACCTGCTGCACCTGCTTCTAAGGCGCTCTCCCTCACATCCTCGTAACAAGGAATGAGCTTTGAACGCACTGGCGTTATTATGCGATCTTGCATGCTCCTCCCGATAAGCTCCAGATTTCCAGTAACCATGCCGAGGACCAGCGAGGATGCATTTCCGATGTTGAAAACTAAGTCTTCCAGCGGTACTTTTGGGGGTAGGATGGATCTTGCTGCCCTTGTCTCAACAGAAATATCTGGTAGGATTGCAATGATGCCGATATCAGGCGGTTCCAGTTGGATTACATTTTCGCCATTCACGATCGTAAATCCCCCGAGCAGAGCTGCAGCAACGTTATCCGCATGTGCTGTACCAGAAACCACTTTTTCACCTTTAACTGCCGCCCTGATAAGTTCGTTTTCTGAAAGTCCGAGGTCAAAGAGTTCGTTTAAACCCAGGGCTGCTCCAGCTGCGCTAGCTGCAGAAGATCCAAGTCCGCTGCAGGGTCTGATTCCCTTATGAACCGTAATCTTCGCATTGCAGCCCAGCTCTGATGCGGTAATTCCTGCCGTGTTCTTTGCAGGGTCTGTGGGGACTAGGTCTCTGCCAACTCCGTCGACTTTTATCTCCGTTACATCCTGGGGTTCAAGCTCGATGATGTCATATGGGGCTTGCAGGGCTATACCAAAAACGTCAAAGCCTGAGCCTAGGTTGGCAGACGTTGCAGGTGCCTTTACCTTGATATGATCCATCGCTAATACCCTTTGATAAAAATGTCCATCAATCTGTGTCCTTCCTCAATAAAACCCATGTTTGGGAACTCACCTGTGGAGAAGATGGAGAAACCGACCGGGTCAGCAGTATGCGTTCTGAGTGATATCGGCGTGGGATGGTCTGACAGCACCAAAATCTTATGTTCCCCATATCCCTCTAAGCCATCCAACATCGTTCCCACGACCTTTTCATCAAAATCCTCTATGGCTTTGATCTTTGCCCCTATATTTCCTTCGTGACCCGCCTCATCCGGCGCCTCTACATGCACGAAAGCGAAATCTTTTTTTTCTAAAGATCTCAGTGCATACTCTGCTTTTCCCCTATAGTTCGTATCCAAGTAACCAGTGGCACCTGGCACATCTATGATTTGTAATTCAGCACATCTACCGATGCCTTTGATTAGGTCTACAGCAGATATCACAGAACCGCTTAGGCCATATTTCTCCTCAAAAGAGGGCAGGTTTGGCGCTTTGCCAGGCCCCCATGGCCAGATCATGTATTCCCCAAGGAAGGACCTTGAGTCTTGCATAAGTTTTTTTAACAATTTGCTGCCCTTGCCAGAGGGAAGATTTTCCTCTATCAAATGTCCCACCATATCATGCGGTGGGACACATTTCACCTTTTCGCAGCCCTTTAGAACCAACAGATGGCGATAGCTAATTCCGGGATGGAAGCTGATGTTCCTGTCCCCCAATTCCCCATCTATGAGTTTTATTAAGCTCCTGCCCTCCTCAGTTGATATGTGACCTGCACTGTAATCAACGAGTATGCCATCTTTCACGGTAACCAGATTACATCTAAAAGCCACATCATCTTCATCTAAAAAAACTCCCATGCTTGCCGCCTCTAGAGGCCCCCTACCCGTATAATATTTTCTGGGATCATATCCCAGGATTGATAGGTTGGCAACATCGCTTCCTGGATACATGCCCTCAGGTATTGTTCTTACAGTACCCACCATCCCCTCAGCTGAGATGAAATCCATGTTTGGCGTATAAGCCACCTGTAGTGGCGTTCTACCCTCCAAAGCTTTTATAGGATAATCTTCCATTCCATCTCCAACTAGCACGACGTATTTCATCACAACTACTTATATAGTAAGTTACTAATATGGGTTATGGATTACCTAAAAAGTGTACAAGTGAGTAATTATGCGTGAAGCTGCCTTTAAAGATGTTTCAACTGGAGTAATCATGCGTGAAGCTGCCTTTAACGAAAGGGCAATTATACTGGCGAATGAATATTGGCTTTTGAAAGGCCGTGCAGGTGCTGATGACCCGGATGAAATACGAAAAAAGATAAATGACATTGAGACGCTGTTAAACAAAGGGATTGGTGGTAATCTCAGGTCGCAATTAGAGAAAGAGTTGAAACAGTTAAGTAGAACGATAGACGCTAAAGAGGGTGATTTTGCAAGTATTGAACAAGTGAGACGCGATCTTCTTGAGCTGGTGGCATACTTTGGTCCCAGTCTGGATATGAGGCATGGCAACCTATATCCCTACGATCCAGAGAGAGAACCCCTAACAGAGCAATATTTCAGGGCATTAACCGACATATTGTTTGGCGACCCGAAGCCTATTGTCGAATTTAAAAATGCCACGCTGAGCGATAAAGGAGTGACGATCAAAACCCCAGATGTCGATGATATTGAAGCATTAAAAATTTTAGATTCCGTAACCACTCTTCTCCAAGAAACCGCAAAAAAAATGTTGGGCAGGAGTAACCAGCTGGACTTATGCTGGAAACGTCTAAGGGAGAGAGATTATGCATTTACAGGCTTCAACGTCTTAATCAATTCTGGCAGGGGATTAGATATAAAGGAAATTCAAGAAATTTGCAGTATAGAGGATGAGGAGTATAAAGGGCTCGTGAGTGAGATGTACGATGAACTGCTGAAGGATAGCATGGATTACCTGGTCGGGGATGATTGGAACTATAACCTGGTGGAGAAACGTGGCGACACCTATGAGGTAACGGATTTTGGAAAATGGGTTTGGCTGCTGTGCAGAAACGAGGTACCCACCGAAGAGGATGTAGAAAAGAAGAAGAACTCTAAAGCATCAAAATTGTATCAAATGCTTCGAAGGAAATTATGAAAAACTTGGAAGGAAGCTATGAAAAAAGAAATAATGAAAGAGAGAGTTCATAATTACTTACGCTCCCGTCTTTTTCCTTGGAACTTCCTAATGGAGCCCGTTGATGATGAAACCCTAGAGCACTTCGTCAAGAAAGATTTTATGATTCCGTCTGTTATCCTAGATGATCTATCCAAAGAAGAGCTTTCCAATGTCATTTGTGATGAGGTTAAAAGGATATCAAAAGAATATCTTGTCAATAATAATAAACTCGATCCATTTGCCTATGCTCAGGCCCAGGTATATACGATGTTGTATGACTTGCGTAGTAGAGAGAAGCTGAGAGGTTTGGGCGACATCGTGGATACAAAAGCTCTTGCAAGGCTCATGGGAATCAGCATGGATTCATTTAAAAAAAAGGAGGAATCCATATTACAATTGATACATCGGTATAAAGATAATAAACCCTCAGCAAAGGATATCTTCGGCCAAAAAGTTATATACATCGATGGAACCCTAATCGGAACGGTGATCGACATCGTTTATGAGGATAAAACTGGAGACCTGATTGAGCTGAAGGTCAAGACTGATAAGAAATTATTTGAGATACCCATTGAGGGGGTATATCTGAAAAACGTTTATAATAACTGCGTTATACTCAAAGACATTCGTGTTATACCTACAGATATAGAATAGATATATATAGTGGTCTGACACAATATCCAAAAAACAAGGTAAAAATAGAGCAGATAAACACTAGAGTGGATAAAAATGAAGTTATTTGCAATTGGCTTTGGACAGGCAGGAGGAAAGATAGTAGATTTGCTCCTAGAATATGATAAGAAAACCAACCAAAGCTCCATTGCGAGGGCATTGGCTATTAATACTGCCAAAACAGATCTCATGGGTCTGACCCAAATACCAATGGAAGATCGCCTCCTCATAGGCCAGACAGTATCGAAAGGCCATGGCATTGGTGCGGACAATGAAATGGGTGCAAAGATAGCTACAGATGACATCTATACGATTCAAAGCGCTGTGGATGTACGGGGCACTCATGCGACAGAGGCATTTTTGGTAGCAGCTGGATTGGGAGGTGGAACAGGATCGGGTGGGGCTCCTGTCCTTGCAAGAAGGCTGAAAAAACTCTATTCAGAGCCAGTCTATGGTCTGGGAATACTGCCATCAAATGAAGAGGGGTCGCTATATTCATTGAATGCAGCCAGGAGTCTAATGACATTTATCAAGGAGGTTGATGCCCTCTTTTTATTCGATAATGATTCTTGGAAAAAGGAAGGAACAACCCTTGTAGAGTCATATCAGTACATAAATGAGGAGATCTCCAGGAGACTCGGCATCATACTCGGTGCAGGAGAAGCACCACGTTCCACCAAGGGGGCAGTGGGGGAGTCAGTGATAGATTCGTCCGAGATCATCAACACCCTCAAAGGTGGAGAGATTTCAGTCATCGGCTATGCAAGAGAAGAGGCACAAAAAATTGGCTTGCTGAGAAAACTCAGAAACATGTTCAGAAGAAAGACATCCATAGAATCGCTGGATTCAACTACTAAGGTCGTTTCCTTGGTAAGAAGGGCTGCCATGGGGCGGTTAACTATGCCCTGCGACATAAAAAGTGCTGAAAAAGCCCTCGTTTTGGTAGCAGGACCACCGGATCAGTTGAGTAGAGTCGGAACGGAAAAAGCGAGATTATGGCTTGAGGATGCGATAGGTGGCGGAGAAGTTCGTGGGGGGGATTATCCAATCCCGGGTAGTAAATACGTGGCAGGTGTCGTCCTTTTATCTGGTGTGTCAAATGTACCACGAATCAAAGAACTGCAGCAACTCGCTATAGACGCACAGATAAGAATGGCAGAGTTTAGTGAGAAAAAAGGCGAGAGAATCGAAGAGTTGATGAGTGCCGAAGATTTACAGCCTTTATTCTGATGGGGGATGGAATGAGAAGGTTGATCACGTTTGGCATAATATTTTTATTAGTCCTTGCTATCGGATCCCAAGGCGCCCTCGCGCAGAAAATTGAAGAAATTTCCAGGAGTGCTGTCCCCACTGAGGATTTGTTTGTGGGGGAGAAGGTACACATAGATGAGGTTGTTTTGAAAGAGGTCAGTCCAGATCTGACTGACAGGACCGCATTATATTTGAGTACGAGCTTGATTGACCCAGTTTGGGACATTAAGATGGAAAATGCCAGCGGTTGGGCTTATCAGGATACAAATCGTAGTTGGGAATTTACCCTGGAGTTCGATCATTCGATATATGACACCCTAACAATCGGCTTATCTGGCACAGCACCAGAAGTTGGAAAGAAGGAATACTACCATTTGATGCAGATCTCGATAGGGGATAAAGCCATAACAACGATCTCAGCCTATGTAACGACCGATGAAATTAATGAAGTATTGGCTTCCATAGACAGGGCTGACGAGCGAATAATGATGGCTAAAGAAGACATCAAATCTGCCGAAGATGCAGGTGTTCCAGCTGCGATGCTAGAAGCGTCAAAAGGTTTCCTTAACTCAGCAGAGGGGTCATGGGGTCGCGCTAAAGTTTTGTATGAGGTACCGGATATGGGTGCGTCGAAACAAGCGGCTGAAGATTCTTATGGTGAAGCCACAAGAGCCTCTGATAGTGCAAGGGCTGCGATAGAAACCTATGAAAGTCAACTGGCGCGTAACACTCTTATAAAATATGGTATCATCGCAGGGATTATCATACTATTACTCATAGTATTGGTAACAACTCTCAAAAAGAGGGCATGGGATAGGCTAGGGTAAAGAAAAGATACAATTAGATTAGCTTCATCCACTTATACACTTTTTCGATCCCTTCTTTTATGCTGATCTCTGGCTCCCATCCTAATTTTTTTAATTTTGAGATGTCTGCCAAGGATGATTCAACATCCCCTATCCAAGACTCTCCGGTGTACGTTGTTTTGGGGCAAACATCTAAGACATCAAAAATAATCTCTGCGATTTCATTCACCGTCGTGGAGATGCCGCTACCGACATTGTATGCTTCGCCTGGTGCCCCCCTCTCATATGCGGTCATGAAAGCCTCCACGGTGTCATCGATGTATATATAATCCTTCTCTTGCAATCCTGTCCCTATGATCTCCAAGTGCGTTGGGTCGAGTTCCAACTTCTTGAACAAATCGTACATCACGCCCTTTGCATTACCTGGACCATACGCGTTGAAGATTCGGAGAGCTATTGTATCTAAATCAAATATGCTGTTAAAAACATAACAGTACATATCTCCTGCAGCCTTTGATGCACCGTAGAAAGATGCCGGTCGCAATGGGTGTGACTCTTTGGTTGGCATCTCAGCAGCGCCATAAACCGTGGATGTCGATGCATATATCACCTTTGCATTATGCTCTTTGGCTACGGAAAGAACGTTAAAAGTTCCTTCTGAGTTTGTTTTGAAATCTGAAAGGGGGTCCTCAGTTGATTCTGGGACTTTTGTCTGCGCAGCCAGATGAAATACGCTTTTACAACCTTTCATGCTATCCCGCAATTTTTCTATATCGAGTATGTCCCCCCTTACGAGGCTAAAATTGCGATCTCTGATTGATGATGCATTCAGATCATATCCGGTCACTTGAAAACCGCTATCTAGAAGTCTCTTGGCCAGATGGGTGCCGATGAACCCACTGCATCCTGTGACCATTATTTTTGACATTCAGCTCACTTGCTTGATCAGCTTTATGCCGTCCTGAGCAAGCTCGTTCACCCTTTCCTTGGACTTGGATTCTGCATATATTCGAACGATGGGCTCAGTTCCAGAGGCCCTGATCAATACCCATCCATCCTCATACCAAATTTTAACTCCATCCGTTGCATCTATGTTATTCTTGAGCTTACCTAAGACCGCCTCCATCACGCCTTTTTTGTCGATGACTTTCACTTTCTTCTTCACGTTATAGTAGCGGGGTATTTCTTCAACAAGCTGGGACATCCTCTTTTCACAGATCATTTCCAGTATCTTTGCGACTGCCATGGCACCATCTCTGCAGTATTGATGCTTGGGGAATATCAGTCCACCATTTCCCTCTCCACCGAATATCGCTCCCAGTTCAATCATTTTCCTCGCTACGTGGATGCTTCCTATGGGCGTCCACACCAAATCGCCACCATATTGCTCTACGACATCTTTAACGCATAACGATGAGCTCACTGGAGTCACGACAATACCCCTCTTCTTTTGCAATGCATCTTTTGCGCATATTGCGAGCAATACATCCTCACTCACGAAAGAGCCGGTCTCATCCACGAAAACCACTCTATCGGCATCACCATCATGCGCCAAACCTAGGTCTGCACCACTCCTTTTCACCAGTGTAATCAGATCTCCGAGAACTTCACCAGTTGGTTCCGGGGGCCTTTTGGGAAAGGTCCCATCCAACTGGGCGTTCAACGTGATCACAGTGCAGCCCAATTCTCTCAATAAAGAAGGCGTAACAATGCCTCCGGCACCACAGCCGGTGTCCACAACTACCTTGAAATTCCTTTGTCGTATTCTCTCCACGTTGACAAGTTTTTTGATCCCGTCTTTGTATCTCTGGATCGCATCATTTGTAGATAGGGCACCGGTCCCATCCCATTCGGCATTTCTGAAATTCTTTTCGTCATATATCTTTTCTATTTTTCTTTCCTCTTCTCTGCTGAACCCAATACCGTCCCCCGCTACAAATTTCAAGCCATTGTATTCCCTTGGATTATGAGACGCTGTTATGATGACACCAGCATCCATCTCATCTCTCACATAGTAGTTGATAGCTGGCGTGGGAGCTATCCCTAGGTCTACCACCTTGCAGCCCGTTGCCAACAAGCCAGATATCGCAGCATTCTTGAACATCTCGCCTGATATTCTTGTGTCCCTCCCTATCGCAACTCCTCCGCCATCTATGAAAGTCCCAAGACTCATGCATAACTCCAGAGCGAGTTTTGGCGTTAACTCCTTATTTACGATGCCTCTCACACCATCCGTTCCGAAAATTTGTTTCATAATTGAGTTCATAGTATTGTTTCCATGATTAATACGTTTAATCCTAATCGATAACATCTCTTAAGTATTTTCTAAGGGATATAATCGTATCCTTCTGCCATGAAGGCTTTCTAAAGTCAATGGTCACTCAGTAGCCAAAACACTCGAAGATCTTACATTTTCTGAAAGATTTTAGAATCTCATCTTCATTTACCTATAAACTAAACAAGTGAAATGCATAATATTTCTCCCTGTTTCTTCAAATTTCTTCAAATGAGACAAAACTATTTTCGTTCTGAAGTCAGCTTTCCAGTAAAATGGACCTCGATGGAAAATGACCTTAGTCATACAGAACTTAAACCACATCCGTTTTTATAGACTGCACTGTCTCCTAGCAGGAGACCCCTATCTAATCACAGATGTCATATCTTAATCCTGTATGCTATTTTCCCCATGGTATTCCCCTACCCAAAGACGGCGTTTATGTTTTATATGGATGGCAATGTATTTACGATTGCTATTTTTAGGTGTTGCGTTAAAATCTCTGCCAAAACACCGATGATGTCGATGCTCCTTATCGACTCTTTCTTCGAGCTGTCTCGGTATGCCTTCCCCAAATTTTACTCTGAGCTAAACGTTACTCTGAGCATCCCATCATCAATGCATTGTTACGTCAATTATTTCTGCTATGAGAGCTTTGTGATTAACGTTATAGGGTGGTGTTTACCTATGTCCACTCCGAAAAGATTTTAAAATACGGATGGGATAGGTAGGAAAGATATTAGCAACGGTTCACAACGTCGGGGTGAGCAATATGGAAACTGGACAGATACGAATGTGTATCAAGCATGGGTATTTTAGGGGGGAAACATGTGAGTGCGGAAACCCTGGGAGTTTTATTCTAGACGAAACCAAGGTAACCAGGCTTGGAAAGATGGTATCTGGCGCCTTAAGGCACTTTCCCCACGAGCTAGGTCTGAAGATGGACAAGCAGGGATGGGTGGATGTAAACCAACTAATCAATGCAATAGAGGCCAAGTATCGATGGTTTCACACAGAGCATTTATTTGCATTGATAGAGTCTGATGTTAAAGGTAGATACGAGCTAAGTGGAGAAAGGATTCGAGCTAAGTATGCCCATTCTGTCAATGTGGACCTAGACTTTCCAGAAAACGAGTTGCTGGAATTGTATTATGGGACTACCATGGAGGAGGCAGGCAGGATCATGGATATTGGACTGAAGCCCGTCGGTCAAAGATATGTTCACCTTAGCACCTCTTTCGATGAGGCCATCAGGGTCGCAAAATTTAGGACTGATCAGCCCGTGGTAATAATAATTGATGCGCAAAACGCCCAATCCCAGGGGATCAAGATGATGAAAGTCAACGATCAAATTTGCATATCGGATAGCATCCCAACAGATTTTCTGGAGATCATTTCCTAATACAAACCAAATCGCTTCCTACTATTTGATCCTCTATCTTAAATTTAAAATCCAAGAATCTTTCAACCACCTGGATATTTGTTCTTGCATGTGGTGTTAGGAATCTCGTGGTGAGAGAGCATTCTCCCTTGGCCAATGCCATATAGGGTATCAACTGATCCGCTAGATGTACATCAGTGCTTGCACCAGATCTTAATTCATCCAGAAGAGCCTTTGCAGCCTCTCTTCCGACCTCTTCAGCGGGTTTACCCCTTTCACCGAGTGAGCTCCCCCCCATTCCAGGGCACCATAGCGTAATACCACTGCCAGTGGAAGTATTTTGGCTAAATTCCGTGGATATTTGTGCATCATATCCTCCTTCTGCTAACACTTCTTTTGCCGATATTGCCTGTCTCATTGCAACATGCTCGGGCAGTCTTGAGCAGTGGGAAATGCCTTTAATCTCGACTTCCCCTCTCTGCAGAACAACCCCACTGAGAATAGAGGGATATATAACTGCCTTCACTAATCCTCCACCTCTTGGGTGATACCCTCTCCCGATCAAATCGATGTGAGCGTAATATCCCATCTTGGCTATCGTGGGTAGCATGACATATCTGAGATAGTCAATGGGCGGACTCCATGCGACATCCGTGCCACCTCTTATGTTAAGCGAAATTGAGTCTTCAATTCTAACCGCCACTGGCATCAGGCATTGTAGGAGAAGAGTTATGCTGCCTGCAGTGCCAATATCGATATCGTATTCCCCGCTTTTAATCTCCTTTGGATAGAACGTCAACTCGGTGGATCCTAGTTTTAATCCACTAACATCAGCATCTGTGAGCAATGCGATGCACCTTAACGCCTCCAAATGTTGAGCAGCCAATCCAGGTTTTGGTCTTTTTGCCCTGATGTTCTTAATGTAAACTGGTCTACCGGTAACTGCTGACAGTGCGATGGTTGTCCTAAGGATTTGGCCTCCACCCTCCCCATATGAGCCGTCTATTTCCAACATCAGACCTATCCTAAAATTTATTTTACATTTATGTATATTTTATTTCCATTCATTTATTCTAATCTGGCAATAGGGTTATGGTCAATACAATACAAGGAGATCAATTATAATAACTTTTTTTGAATTAAGAAGAATAAAAACACATGTCATCCATCCATCGGATCATCCTGATGGTGCTCAAAAATCTTCGCCATTTTCGGCAAATGCTTATGATCGTTTTCGCTCTATATAATAAAGAGGTTTTTAGCAGATGAAACGCGCTGAAACTTTTTACGAATTTCAGCCAGACCTTCGCTAGCCTTCATCGATCTGATGCGCATCACTCCAAAGCTCCGGCTATCAGAGGTGCAACGCTGATGATGCTGACCCCTCTCTCAATGGTATCCGTCGCAATGAGTTCCTTTACGCCCGCTTTGAACAACCTACAAACGGCATTCGTAGCCAAGACGGGATGTACGCAGGCGACATAAACATCCTTGGACTTTTGCCTTCGGAGTAGTTCTATTGCCTCAGACATGGTACCTCCAGTGGAGATCATGTCGTCGATAATTATTACGTCTCTGTTCGCTACATCCAGATGTTTCGCCTTTATCTCCACTTGATCTCCGCTCAGCCTTTTTTTCTCCAGCACATCATAATCCGCACCTAGCTTGGATGCAACCGATCTTGCCAATGATCCCGCAAATTCATCTGGTGCTATGAAGATCGGTTTTTGGAGATCCAGCGATTGCATATGCTCTCCGATCAACGGCGCTGCATCTAAATCCCGTGCCTTTACGCTGAAGTAATCTAAGACAGGGGGGTCATGAATGTTTACCGTTAAAATTTCATCTGCCTCAATCGTTTTTGCCATGACCTTCGCACTGATAGCCTCACCGGGTTGGAATCGTCTACCTTGGCGAGCATATCCAAAATAAGGAATGACCACCCTAACGTCTGCCTCACTGCATGCATCGATCAATTGCAATAAGTAGATCAGGTCTTCATCGGAAACCATACTTTGGATGATGATCACATCCTCAATTTCATCCAACACGCGTACGTATGATTCACCATCAGGAAATCGCTTATATTCTGCCAGAGCAAGCTCACAGCCCAACTCAGATGCAACCCTAGCTGCTAGTAATTGAGATGCAGGTCCGCCAATAATCTTCATCATGAGGTAATTGTTTTACCTTATCTTATTAAAAAGATTTCATCAGCAGTCTTATTTATAAATAAATATTGCAATTGATAGGGTATGGTGACATCATGCCAGGAAAGCTCATAGTCATTGGTGGTGGGATTGCTGGGACCTCCGTAGCCTCACATGTCAGGAAAAAAGCTCCGGACATGGACATCACCATTTTTACCAAGGACAAATATACAGCATATTCGCCCTGCGGCATACCTTTCGTTCTTTCTGGCAAGGTTTCGTCCTTTGAAGAGTTGATAATGCACGATGATCAGTATTATAAAGACCAGTGCATTGACATTCAAACCAATACGGAGGTTACCGCAATTGACTTGTCCTCCAAATCGATCATTGCAAATGGAAAGCAATCCTATTATGATAAACTGGTAATAGCAACTGGCTCTCTTCCTTTAATTCCACAAATTCCCGGAACCGATAAAAAGGGCGTTTACATTCTCAGATGTCTTGATGACGGCCAAAAAGTTAAGGAGGGCATGAATAACGCAAAAAAGGCCGTAATAGTTGGGGCTGGTCACATCGGTCTTGAGATTGCCACCGCATTGATCAAAGTTGGGATCGATACAACCGTGGTAGAGAAGGCCCCCTATGTGCTTCCTTGCATGCTGGATCCAGATATGGCCTCCATTGTACAGAACCATTTGGAGAGCTTGGGTGTAAAAGTGATGACCGGTTTTTCATTGGGCTCGATCAATGGCTCTGATAACGTAGAATTCGTAACCATTGGGAAAGAGGTAGTTACAGCCGATTTGGTGATACTGTGTACAGGAACTAGGCCAAACACTAGTCTTTCAAGACCGGCAGGCATAGGGGTTGGCGAAACAGGTGGAATTAAGGTCGACTCAACTATGAGGGTGGCAGAGAACGTATATGCTGCCGGTGATTGTGTTGAGGTTATGAATTACATAACCAATCGTCCATGCCTTAGTCCACGGGGAAGTTCTGCGGTGATGCAAGCCAAAGTTGTGGCAGAGAACGTCTGCGGTGGAAGTAGGGAGTTTGGTCCAGTTATCCATCCAACTATCTGCCTGGTAGGCGATCTTCAGGTCGGATCCGCAGGAGTGACATCCAATGCAGCAAAGAATGCGGAACTTATCCCTGTCGAGGGGAGGGCAAATGGACTGACAAGGTCAAGCTATTATCCAGATGCAAAGAAAATAAATATAAAGCTTTTATTTTTTGAAAAAAGGTTGATCGGCGCACAGATCATCTCAGAAGAAGGGGCAAAGGAGAGGATAGATGCGTTATCCCTTGTGATCAAAAGCGGCATGACTGCCCAGCAAATGCTGATGGCTGAAACTTGCTATGCGCCCCCCATGTCGGCGATCGTTGATGTGCTGACGCTAGCCCTTGAAGATGTGATAGATTTATAGGTTATGAATGCCATTTTATAGGGTAATATGGGCGATGAAAACGATATTTTTGGTGGACTAGAGTTTGAGGCTACTAAGGATATACAAGTGCCAGAACTCCTAATCGATCAGGTGATCGGTCAAGAGAGAGCTGTCGAAGTAATCAAGAAGGCGGCTAAGCAGAGAAGACATGTAATGCTGATCGGCACTCCCGGAACGGGCAAATCGATGCTAGCGAAGGGTATGGCCGAACTTCTACCCAAGGAGGAGCTGCAGGATATCCTGGCATATAACAATCCAGAGGACACTAACAATCCAAAGGTGAGGGCAGTTCCGGCCGGGAAAGGAAGGCAGATAGTACAGTCTCATAAGATGGAAGCCCAGAAGAAAGCCCAGACGAGGAATCTATTATATATGATGCTCGTCATGACCATCTTGATTTTCGCCTTCATGCAAGGACAGTGGTTGATGGGTATCATAGCCGCCCTCCTTCTTTTCATCGCGCTCAGATATATTACGCCCAGAGAAGAGAGGGACATCCCCAAGTTGTTGGTATCCAATGAAGGGAAGGATACCGCCCCATATGTTGACGCCACCGGTGCGCATGCCGGCGCACTCTTGGGAGATGTACGACATGATCCTTTCCAGAGCGGGGGGCTGGAGACTCCGTCGCATGATAGGGTTGAGGTGGGTGCCATTCACAAGGCGCATAAAGGCGTTCTTTTCATAGACGAGATTAACACCCTACACATAGAATCTCAACAGAGCCTGCTCACTGCTTTGCAGGAAGGCGAGTATCCCATTACAGGCCAGTCTGAGCGAAGCTCAGGAGCGATGGTGAAGACCGATCCAGTACCCTGTGATTTTGTCATGGTGCTTGCGGGTAACCTAGATGCGGTAGAGGGTATGCATCCTGCTCTTCGTTCAAGAATAAAAGGATACGGCTATGAAGTTTACATGCAGGATTATATGGAGGACACTCCTGCCAACAGACAAAAGTTGGTCAGGTTTGTCGCTCAGGAAGTGGAGAAGGACAAAAAAATCCCTCATTTTACGAGGGATGCCGTCAAGGAAATCATCAGAGAAGCCCAGAGGAGGGCTGGTAGGAGAGGTCAGTTAACCCTCAAGCTAAGAGATCTCGGTGGCTTAATCCGGGCTTCTGGGGATATGGCCATATCTGGCGATGCTGAATTTACTACGGCTGAGCATGTTTTCGGGGCTAAGAAGATAGCACGTTCAGTCGAACAGCAGGTTGCCGATCAGTATCTTGAGCATAGAAAGGATTATGATATGTTCAGGAGTAAAGGTGCGGAAATCGGCAGAGTTAACGGGCTTGCAATCATGGGCGAGCCGGGCGTTGTGCTTCCAATCGTCGCGGAGATAACTCCTGCGCAGTCCAAAGAAGAGGGGAGAGTGATAGCAACCGGTCTGCTTCAAGAGATAGCCCAAGAGGCGGTGCAGAACGTCTCAGCGTTTATCAAGAAATTTAGCGGACATGACATATCCTCTAAAGACATACATATCCAGTTCATAGGCACATATGAAGGGGTGGAAGGAGATTCTGCAAGCATAAGTGTTGCAACTGCGATCATATCTGCACTAGAGGGGATTCCCATAGATCAAAGTGTGGCTATGACCGGCTCTCTCTCAGTCCGGGGGGAGGTACTCCCAGTTGGGGGGGTGACCTACAAGATAGAGGCGGCGGCAAAAGCAGGCATCAAGACAGTTTTGATACCCAAGTCCAATGAGAAGGATGTGTTGATCGAAGAAAAATATGCGAAGGACATCAAGATCATCCCAGTCTCCACCATAGAAGAAGTTTTGGAGCACAGCCTGATCGGAAAGAGACGAGCGGGCTTGCTCAAAAGGCTCAAAAAAATTGCCTCTGAGACCAAGGTCGGCATCCCATTAGATAAGGCAGTACTTCAATGATGATGTCATGTCTTTCGTACAAGGATTGGATCGATACTTCGCCGTCTTAAGCAACGATCAAAGGGCCAGGTATCTAATTGCGAAGGAAAAATCTGCGAAGGAAAAATCACTGCTCGATAGAAAAATAGAGATCGCTGAGGATATCCTGCAAAGCTGTCATTTTTGTGAGCGCCGCTGCGGAGTGAACCGACGGGCAAAGGAAGTTGGATACTGTGGCATTAACGCCATCTCGCGTTATGCATCTGAATTTTTACACTATGGCGAGGAGCCCGAACTAGTGCCATCGCACACGATCTTTTTCGTGGGCTGCACATTTGCGTGCGTATACTGCCAAAACTGGGACATAGCAAACCGGTTTGTCACCGGAACACCCATACTTCCAGAAAGAATGGCAGAGATCATCACGATGAGGAACTATCAGGGTGCAAAAAACGTGAACTTCGTGGGAGGGGAGCCAACTCCCCATTTGCATTCCATACTGCGTATCATGAATGCGTGCAATGTCAACACACCCATGATCTGGAACTCGAACATGTATTGCTCCAGCGAGACGATGGACTTGCTAAGTGATGTAATAGATATCTATTTGGCGGACTTCAGATATGGGGATAATAATTGCGCTGAGAAGTATTCAAACGTAAAAGACTATTGGGAAATTACTACCAGAAATTTTATTAGCGCTTATCAGGATGCAGAGGTAATTCTTCGCCATCTTGTGCTGCCCAATCATCTTGAGTGCTGCACCAAGCCGATAGTTCAATGGATTGCGGACCATATGCCTGACATAAGGTTCAATCTCATGTTCCAATACACTCCTCATTACAAAGCGAGCCAATATCCAGAGCTGAACCGTAGCCTCAGATATGACGAAAGAATGAGGGCGCTCGAGATCGTCAGGGATGCAGGACTGAAGAATTTGGTATGAATACGGATTGATTATTTGTCAATGATCTCACACTTTGAGATATCCAATAGCCAGCGTCCTTCCTTTAACACCTTGTCGCCCTCAAGTATCTTTAAGCGCCTTTTAAACAGTGGTCCGTCGACGACGAATGTGTGATATTCGCCTGACTCGCCGCACGGGTCAATCTTTCTTTCCTTAAAATCTTCTATGAGATTTTTATCGATCTTCCGCCCCAGCCATTTATCACTCAATATTTCTGCCTTAACGGCGACGATAATGGCCTCAAATCCGCCATCGATAAAATCAAGGACTATTTTTTCTGTGTCCATTCCCCATAAGGGAAATACGGGTCTGATATCCATCTCGCTGCAAACCCGCTCTATCCAATCCCTATGCTCCTGAACATAGATGTCCCCAAAAACTATTCCCTGGATGTCATCTTGCTTTAGCCTACTTACGATCTTTTTGAACTCCTGCTCGTAAGCACTCCTTTTGGTTCGACCTTGAACGATTGGTATTCCTACTGCCTGTGATTGTATTGATAATAGCCCAGTACGTAATCCGTGGGAGCTCCTGTTGCTATCTTCGTGTGCCAAATTCAGGAGATGGACAACATCGAAGCCATCTAAAATCGCCTTGTAGCATGCAAAGCAACTATCTTTACCACCGCTCCAGGATGCGACGACTTTTGTCATAATGATCAATTCAAAGTTGTAAAGGGATATCTATTTATCGAACCTTAAACGTTACAGTTTATTCTCTAAGGCACCGTTTTTTTACTCATCTCTTAGGGGGGTGGAGTGAGTCTCCGATAAATTCAAGAATTCTTGAGACGCAAAATACTAAGGTCACTGAAATCTATGCATATTCCTTTAAGCAACAAAGAACCGAGCAATATAAAATAATCCTTTGGATAGTTTATTTGTTAGAAGGTTAAAACAAACGAAGAAATAGTTCAGATATAAAACCAAAATGGAAGGATATGCGAACTCAAGTTCGGATATAAGGAGTTAAACGAAAGTGGCTCATCATAAGAATTGGAGGATACAATGCCACAAGATGTAAAAGTATGGGAAATCATTGACAGGGACACATTAAAGGAGATCGGCAAATCAAAGCTTGATATAGAAGAGCGATTAGAGGATTGGCTGGAAAAAGATATTTCAATAATTTCCAACGACTTATTAGTGATTGGCAGGCAGGTAGAAACAGGATTTGGGGGGATTATTGACCTTTTGTGCATTGAATGCAATGGTGATATCCTCATTGTTGAATTGAAACGTGATAAGACCCCAAGAGAAATAACTGCGCAAGTATTAGATTACGCCTCTTGGACAAAGGATTTGTCAAACGAGAAAATAACTGAAATTGCCAATAGATATCTTGGCGAAAAAGGTCCTCTTGAAGAAGCTTTCAAGAGGGGGTTTGGCACAGAAATCCCAGACATTTTGAACGAACATCACAAGATGCTGGTTGTAGCCTCCGAAATAGATAGCAGTTCCGAAAGGATAATCAAATATCTTTCTGACTCTTACGGCGTTGGGATAAACGCAATTACTTTTCAGTACTTTCAGGATGAAGAAGGAAGAGAATTTTTAGCAAGAGTATTTTTGATTGAGCCAAGCGAAGTCGAGTACAGGACACAAACTAAGACCACATCAAAAAGAAAGCCCCCTCTGACTTATGAAGAGTTACAAGAGATTGCAGAACGTAACGGTATTGGTGAAATATATCTGCGACTTGTTGAAGGACTTAGCCGTCATTTTAATCGGACAGGCACAACAAGAAGTTCAATTGCATTTGTGGGAAATATAGGAGAAAGTCAAAACACCATATTTAGTTTAATTCCAAAAGAAAGTAATCCTGATGACGGACTTAGATTTCAGGTCTATATCACTAGATTAGCAGAGTACTTTGGCGTCAATGAAGAGCAGGCAATCGCATTATTGCCTAAACACAAGGAGGAGTGGAAATATTGGAAAGGAGCACCACCAGAATGGTCTGGCTTTGCAGGATTCTTTAAGAATTTAGAGGAAGTGGAACGCTGTTTGACAGGATTGAATGAAGTTAGGAAGAGATGAGTCAACTTTTGCCTAAAAGACGGGTATCTGGCTCGAATCACTGCATTCGCCTCGACCCAAATTTATTACGCAAACTTCAGATACTCGCCAGCCGTTATACACAATACTTTTCACTTTGAAAATGAAAAATATCAAAGCGCAAATTTGACTTATAAAATCTTCATCAAAGATAACGTTTAACGTTTAAAAAAATATATTATCATCGAATCCAATCGATCCGATCTTGAGAGAGTCTTTAATTGAGAGTGTCTTAAGCATCTTATTAAATTCAATTGCATCTTATTAAATTCAATTATACCGAAATTTTTTAAGTATCGTGAATTCAACCATTGATGGGAAAAGGATGACAATAATCACGCTATTAACCGATTTCGGAGATCTGTATCCTGCAGTGATGAAAGGCACAATTCTAAGTATCGATCCAGATGCCAAGATCGTTGATATATCTCACAGCATCCCCCCTCAAAACATCAGGTCTGGTGCCTTTGCATTGATGTACGTTGCTGGGCGATTTCCAGAGGGCACGGTCCATGTCGCAGTGATCGATCCCGGTGTGGGTACCGGGCGCCGCCCAATCGTTATCAAAGGCAAGCAAACTTTCGTGGGACCTGATAATGGCTTACTTATCCCAGCTGCGCGTAGTATGGGGTGCTTCACAGTGTATGAAATCCCTCCAGAGCTTTGCATCCCTCCCGTCAGCTCCACATTTCATGGTAGGGACGTATTTGCCCCAGCTGCTGCACATCTGTCCAGGGGATACGATATTTCAGAATTCAGGAAAATAGATGATTTTATCGATCTGGACTTTGGTGAATTTTATGCGTCAAGGGAATCGCTACGGGGTGAGGTAATATATATCGACGATTTCGGCAACGTCATCACCAATATTCCGGGGTCACTAGCACTCGAACACATAAATTGTGGGGATCACGTGGATTTACTGGGAAGAAAAATCCCCTTTGTCATGACCTACGATGAGGCCACCACCGAGCTCATAACGATCGGGAGCCATAATTTTCTTGAGATATCGGTTAAAGGGGGTAATGCAGCAAGGTTATTCAGACTGAACATCGGAGATGTTGTTCACATTACATCAAATCAAAAACAATAGTATTTTAAGCTGGTCAGGCAATTCTAAATGGGTGTTTTTCATGTTAGGCATAGAATTTGTCCCAGATATGCCCCTGAATGATCTCGTAAATCACTGCGTTTTAGCTGAAAATCAGGGATTCGATGCAATCTGGATCACGGATCACTATAACAACAGGAATGTCTATGCGACATTGGCATTGGTGGCCGAAAGGACGGAAAGAGTTAGGCTCGGGCCAGGAGTAACAAATGCATATCAACTCCATCCTGCACTGACAGCTTCTGCCATTGCCACCATCGATAATATTTCCAACGGGCGGGCCATGCTCGGCATCGGAGCAGGTGACAGGACCACTTTAGCATCGCTGGGCATCCAGATGGACAAACCCGTGGCAAAGCTAAAAGAGGCAGTAGAGATCATTAGACATCTCTTGGCAGGAGAGCGCCTCTCTTTTCAGGGGGATTTCTTCAGGATTGAGGGAGCCAAACTATCTTTAAAGTGCTCGGAGATACCCATATATATCGGTGCTCAGGGCCCCCTCATGCTTAGAACCGCTAGTGCCATAGGAGACGGTGTATTGATAAACGCATCTCATCCCCTGGATTTTAAGTATGCGATCTCTCAGATTCAAGAAGGCTCTCCAAAAGCAGGTTTTGACATAGCCGCCTATGCCAGCTTTTCCGTGGATTTAGATGAAGAGAAGGCGAAAAAAGCAGTTGTGCCAGTTGTGGCTTTTATCGTAGCTGGATCGCCCGCACCTGTTCTTGAAAGGCACGACATCGATCCCACGGATGTAGATGTAATTAAGAGCGCATTTGCCAAGGGCGACTTCAGGATGGCTTTCGGATCTGTTACCGACCCCATGGTGGATGCATTCTCGATCTATGGCTCACCTGACCACTGTATCCAGAAGATTAAAGAGTTACAGGAGATAGGGGTAACACAGGTGGTCGTAGGCTCTCCGATCGGTCCGGATGTGCCAGCCTCTATCAAGCTGATTGGCGAAGAAATTATGGGGGAGATTAGTTTTTGAGTTAGAACAATTCAAAAAAAATCGTTAGAAATAAGGGTAGGTGCAAATAAAATAATGGAAAAAGTAAGGCTTTTTGGTTTTGCCCTTTTTGGATTCGGCGTGATAATCTGCCTCACCTATGCGTTGTATCATTTCATCAAAGCATCAGAAGTACCTTTGATTATCAGGTTGGGAGTGGTGGGCATAATAGCAGGAGTAGTCTTTCTGTTAATTTCTGTCATCCGAGAAAGGTTCGAGGAAGAGGAAGAGGTAACATAAATGTTGGTAGTGACCTCAGAGAAGATAGAGGGAAAGAAGATAGTTGAGACGTTGGGTCTGGTCAAGGGAAATACGGTCAGAGCGAAATGGATCGGAAAGGATATTTTAGCTGCGTTGAGGAATCTCGTAGGAGGAGAGCTGAGAGAATACACAGAGATGTTGAGCGAGGCAAGAGAAGAGTCCATCAATAGAATGGTAAAAGATGCAGAGAAACTGGGAGCAGACGCAGTCATCAGTGCAAGATTCATGACCTCGCAGACGATGAGCGGCGCAGCCGAGCTGCTGGCATATGGCACTGCGGTGAAGTTAGGATAGTGGATAACATAACGTAATTAATCAAAGAAATCATCCGAAATAGTCTTTGGTTAGTTATAGTGTTACTTGGATCCCGGGTACAAGATTATAACGTGATCTGGGAATTTAATGAAAAGATTGGTAAGTGAACTGTGAGTTTTGAGGAAATTGAGTAAAGAACGAGTTAAAACGCCTTGTGGTTTATCGTAGGCGACAGAATCTTTCGTTTAAGTATTTTTAGTTTCTCCATCAGTTACTCAATTTCGGCGGTTTCTTCTGAAAAGTTTTGCCTTGCCAATATGCTAGTTTCAGCCTTATTTTTTTTAAAAAAGTTTATAATCTATTGAATTACAAATAGAATCAGAATGTATAATCTAGATGAAGTAAAAACATTTAAATGTCTCTGTTGCGGTGAGTGTTGTCAGAATATGCTTTTGGATGAATCTAGAGACAAAAAAATTGGAGAATTTGATGAACGGCGTCCTTTTATTATTAACCTAAATAGACTATCTCTTCCTTTTTTTGATTGGGAAATTGATGATTTTTTACAGGAGTTAAAAAAAATAAATTCAATGAGAAAAATAGTCCCTGGTAGGGTTTCCTTTGATTTGAAGAGCGAAAGAACAATTGTACACAATTACACATTAGATGGACAAGATTGTCCTTTTCTTTCCAATAATAAATGCAATATTTATGAAAAAAGACCAATAATATGCAAGCAATTTCCTTGCATGTACGATTTAAGTTGGCTTACATCGGATCAAGAGATAAAACTCTACGAAAATACAGCATGCAAATTTGAAAGAGAGAATGAATTGAAATATGATTTTTTTAAATATCTTTTTAAAAATCATCGTGATAGGGTGGGGGCATCAGTAATTGAAACTACTGATTTTTTAAAAAAAAGATATGGAGATTCTTTTTTCTATAAGTTAGAAAATGTTGCGTATGGCATACGTTCAACCACATTTCTGATCAATTTAGAGAAGGAAGGCAAGATTAAACTAGCCAGAAAGGGGTATAACTTAAAATATTTACTAAAAAGAATAAATAACTCAGAAGCTATCGGCTTCTCAAAGTTATATGAGGAAATTACAGGAAATCCACGAAAATCAATTTATGATATGGATTCTACAAAATCTTATTTTAACAAATAATGGCTTAAGCGAGCCTAACTCCCTACCCCACCCAACCTCTTGGGATATCTCATTTCACACCTGCGTTCCGTGGTGTTTCTTTTTCAGGGGCAACGTTTTGGCAATGTATATTTAAGGGGTTGAAGATACAAGAAATAGTGTTGGTTTATACAGCTGAAGAGCTGGCATATGGCACTGCGGTGAAGTTGGGGTGAGTTGACTATTGGATTCATCCTTTTTTACTCTGAAACTAAGGATAACAGAGGCGTGAAAGCTTTATATTCTATGTTGGACCATGTAAAACAAGAACTATGAAGATGGGAAGGCGCAGGTTCCTAAAGTATCTCGCATTTGCAGGAGCTATGGCGACTATGGGCTTTTCAGGATGTTTGTCAAGTCCAGAGCCTGCACCAACTCCCATGCCAACTCCCATGCCAACACCAAGACCAACAACAGTAGAGTTAACTCCGATATCAAGATCTAATAATAAAAATTTTACAGAAACTAAAAAATGTCCCCAGTGCTGGATGCCCACCCTTCTGCACATCATGGACATCCAAGGTGTACTGTGGTGGGTCTGTGATGGATGTTCATATATGGAGAAAGTAATGGAGCCAGAAATTTTGAGAAAGTATGGCTATAGCACTTAAGGGTAATTAGTCGGAAAATGATGGAGATTACAGAGTATTGACAGCATTTTTAACAGAATCCTAAAGGGGTATTTTTTGGCAATGTATATTTAAGTGGTTGATTGTAATAGATAACAAGATAAAATCTCAAAGAGAAGAACAAATGTCTACCTAAAAGAGCAATCGAAGGAAGATGTCAATAGGTTAATCTAAAATATGGTTGGATCAAACTTATGGAAAAGGAGATATTGCAATAAATGGGTTTTATAGAGACCCCTAAAAAATAAGATAAAATGTTACATGATGAAGAACTAAAAGAAATTATAAAGAAATCGAGAAAATGAAAGATGAGTTTAAGTTAAGAAGGGAAGTGCAGGAGCATATCAGTAAAATTAATTCAGCAAAAGATATTTTTGAACTCTTCAAATATCTTAACTATCCTGAAAGGGTCCTTTTTGATACCTCCTCTAAAAGAAAAAAGGATACTTTTGATTTCAAAAAAGAGGATTCAGAAAGGATTAAAGAAATTTACTCCATTCTAAGCTTTGACGAAAAGTTACCTGTTTTCCTGATTGAGTCAAAAACATTAGTCCAGTCCTTCATAAGGTCTGTAACAACAACTTTTGATAAGCAGTACTTGCACTTTCTATTAATATTTGCTACAGACTACTCTGAGATTGTCTTTGTATATCCGAAGAGAGAGAAAATCGAAGTTGGGAAACACAAATTAAAACTAACAAAACTTACCATAAACAAAAAGTCACTTCATTATACGGATATTCAAACATTGGCAAACATAAATTTCGAAAAAGAGGGGACTTGGCGTGATGTCTGGAGAAAATGGAACAAAGCCTTCAGCGTAGAGAGGGTAACAGAGAGTTTCTTTGAAGATTACAAAAATATTTTCTTTACATTAAGAAAAGAATTGGACAGACAGAAGATATCTAGAAAAGAGTCTCACGAATTCAGTCTGCAGTTTCTGAACAGAATAATGTTCATTTACTTTATATCTAAAAAAAGTTGGCTTAGCGATGCCAAATTTATGGAATGGTTCTGGACAGAATATAAAAGAGATAAAAATAAGAAAAAAGGTGTTTTCAAAAGAGATGACGCATTTTATGGCATCTGGTTAAAACAAATCTTTTTTAAGGCATTTAATAACCGTTCAAATGAAATAACAGACCTGCCAGAGGATGTCATAAAAGTAATTTCTAATTCCCCATACCTTAATGGTGGGTTGTTCAGGCAGAATGACTTAGATGAATTAAATGTAAAAATAACAGACAGCTTGTTCCAGAAAATATTTGATTTCTTTGAGAAGTACAATTTTACAATAAAGGAAGATATGCCTCTTGATTCAGAGGTCGCAGTTGATCCTCAAATGATTGGTTATGTTTATGAATCCTTAGCTAATGTTGCTGAAGAGATTTATGACAGGAATGATTTAGGAATTTTCTATACCCCAAGAGTTGAAGTTGACTTTATGTGCAGGCGTTCTATTGTTGAATATTTATCAAAACAACTGCCAGATATTCAAAAAGACAAAATTTATCATCTTGTGTTCGATTTGCCAGAAGAAAAAGAGAGAATTGAGAAATGGTTTGATAAGGAAAAATTATGGTATAAGTTAGAAGAAGTCTTAGATAATCTATCCGCTGTAGATCCTGCCTGCGGTTCAGGAGCTTTTTTGGTTGGTTTGTTGAATGTTCTTGTAGAACTTTACCGAATCATCTTTAGGCACATTAAGAGAGATTTATCAGATTTTGAGCTGAAAAACAAAATCATTCAATATTCTCTTTATGGCGTTGACGTAATGCCTTGGGCTATTCATGCTGCTGAACTAAGATTATGGTTGCAGTTGATTGTTGAGACGGAATTCAAGAAAGAGGAATTGAGAAAACATCCCCTTCTTCCTAACCTAAATCTTAATCTAAGGATAGGTGATTCTTTGGTTCAGGAAATGGGTGGAATCAGCTTTAATGTAAGGACAAATAATCTGAAACCACACCTAAAGAAAAAATTAGATAATCTAAAGCAAGAGAAAAGGAAATATTTTGAGAATTCTCTAACAGCTAAATTCAAAACTCCCGAAGAGGTAAAAACAGAAGAGATAAGACTTTTTGAAGAGATTATCGATGAAAGGATTGAAAGTCTGGGAACAGACATAGAGGTTTATGAAACTGAAATTAAGAAAGCAAAATCCCAGAGAACCTTAACAGGGGAATATAAAATAGATGATAAAAAGGTAAAAGAAAATGAGGCAAGAATCGAGGCTAACGAAAAAGAGATTGAAAAGCTGAAAAAGGTTAAAGAAGTTCTGAAAGACCCAGAAAAAAAGCCATTCATCTGGGACATTGATTTTGCTGAAATATTTGGGGATAAAAATGGATTTGATATTGTTATAGGAAATCCGCCTTATGTCCGGCAAGAGATGATATCCCCGCCAAACAAAATTAAGTCAGAAGTATCAGCAGAAGACAGAAGGGAATACAAAGAAAAGCTTATTCAATCAGTTAAAAACCAATTTTCTGTGATTAATAAAATTGATGGGAGAAGCGATTATTACATCTATTTTTATTTCCATGGGTTGTCGCTTCTGAATGAAAAAGGAAGTTTTTGTTTTATTACTTCTAATTCTTGGCTTGATGTCGGCTATGGGAAGAATTTGCAGGAGTTCTTGCTGAAGTATACGCCAATTCACGCAATTTATGATAATCCAAAACGAAGCTTTGCCCATGCAGATGTTAATACGATCATTGCATTGTTCGGAGCTCCAAGATTTGAAGAAGAAAGACAAATCGAAGGATTAAGGGTTGGTGGAAATAATGACTGGACAATGCTACAAAATACTGCAAAGTTTGTCATGTTCAAGAAGCCCTTTGAAGAGGTTTTGTCTTCGCAGAATCTCATTGAAATTGAAAACACCAAAGCAAAAACCAAGGGCGAAGGAATCACTGAACTGGTGAAGAATGTTGTCAGCACAAACGATTACAGGGTTTTTCCAATAATCCAAGAGGATTTGCTTGAAGACGGCTGGGAGTATCCTGAGGACTATAAGAACGGAAGGTTTAAGGCTGGCAATTATGAAGGCAATAAATGGGGCGGGAAATATCTGAGAGCTCCCGATATATTTTATACGATACTGGCGAAGGGAAGGGGAAAGCTTGTTAGGCTTGGAGATATCGCCAAAGTCAGATTTGGAATCAAGACAGGCGCAAATGAATTTTTTTACTTAGATGAAGAATCACAAAAGAAATGGAACATTGAAAAAGAGTTCTTGAAACCGGTTATCAAGAGCCCACGGGAGTGCAAGTCCATCATAATTGATCCCAAAGACTTGAAGTACAGAGTTTTCATGTGTCGCAGCCCGAAGGGAGAACTGATGGGAACAAATGCGTTGAGGTATATTGAATGGGGTGAAAAACAAAAAACGAAAGACGGGATTTTGTGGTGCAAGGTGCCAAGTGTTTCAGGAAGAAAACGATGGTACTCTATGGATTATCAAGAAGGAAATACCTTTTGGGTTAAAGAAACGAATGATCGACTTGGGGCATTTGTATCAGAACGTTATATGCTTTGCGATTGCAGATTGTACTTTAATAAATCAACACCTGATGTGCAAAATTTTGTAAATTCTTCATTAATGGCATTAATTTCAGAAATTTTATCTAGGAGTGGCTTAGGTGAAGGAGCAAAGTCGTTAATGGTTTATGAAGTGAATAAGTTTGTTATCTTGCCAAAAATAGCTAAGCTAAAGCATCAATTTATTCCCAAGAATAGAGATTTATTGTCAATCTTCTCAGAACTCGGCATCGATCCAGACAAGCCAATCAGAGAGCAACAACCAAAGCCTCTTCCTGACAGGGCTGAGCTTGATAACATCATATTTGATGAGCTTGGATTGACCAAAGAAGAGAGAAAAGAAGTTTACTGGGCAGTTTGCGAGCTTGTAAAACAAAGGCTTGAGAAGGCGAGGAGTTTTAATGGCAAAGGATGAAAATATTAAAATACCTTAAGTAAAAAACACATCAATCCTAAAAATAGGATTAATTATGCCTAAAAATAGGAGTTAAAATGCTAAAGAAAGACTATCAAATACTAACCCCTTTCGTAAGGGAGCCTTGGAAGAGATTTACTTTTAAGGATATCAAGGCTCTTTCAAAGAAGAAATCTGAAAGCTATGTTTATTCTGCAATCAAGAAATACGTAAAAGAAGACATCCTATCAGAAGAAAGCGCAGGGAATGTTATTTTATACTCGCTAAATCTCAATAACCCAAAAACACAGGTCTACGCAGGATTTATTGCAGAATTCATCTGCTGGAGCTCGAAACATCTTCCATTCGATATTATAAAAAAGGTTAATGAAAAGATTCCAAATACTTTTTTCACATTTCTCATAACTGGCAGCTATGCCAAACACAAGCAAAAGGAGACATCAGACCTTGATATAGTGATTATAGTAGATGATTCCCAAAATACAACGCATATCCTTGCCGAAATAAACTATGCCTGTGAGCTTTCGATACCCAAAGGGCACCCATATGTATTTAAAAATTCGGAATATTTAGAAATGCTGACAAATAACGAAGCAAATTATGGCAAAGAAATTGCAAAGAATAACCTTATAATAACAGGTGGGGCCCAATATTATCGAATTATAAACGAGGCGATAAAGAATGGATTCAATGGTAAAAGTCTATCTTGACCGCGCAGACAATGAGGCCATACTCGCTGACGCTGTAAAAAAACTCAGCGACGAGAATGACGTCAAACAGTCTTTCAAGATAGATAAACATCAAACATTCTACAGCGCTGTAATCTCTCATTCGTATTATGCGATATTTTACTCAGCAAAGGCGATACTGCTTACCAAAAATATAAAGACAGACTGGCCAGACGTTCACAGGAAAACACTGGATGCATTCAAGGAGCAGCTTGTGGATACGGGCATCTTGGATGTGAAGCTTTTAGAGATATATAGAAAGATGGTTGTCAGAGCAGATAAGCTTCTCCAAATATTCAGGGAAGAAAAAAAGAAAAGAGGGGATTTCACATACAAGACCTTGCCACAAGCAAACCGAGAGCCTGCTGATGACTCAGTAAAAAATGCAAAGACATTTGTATCAAATATCAAGAAAATAATTGAGACGATGGAATAAAATGCCAATACCAAAAGAAATCATAGACAACAGTGAAGGAAACAAATTAGTCGGTTTCCTGAATAATGTTTTAAAGGAGAATCCGAAAACAAATTTTGACATAGCAACAGCTTTCTTTAACATTCAAGCCTTTGACATGATCAAAGACCATCTAAATGGAGTTAAGAGTTTCAGGCTTCTTCTTGGGAAAACACCAGAGATTCAAAATGAGAAAACCCTCGGAGATGTTCTTCTACAGGAGATACGAAAAGAGATTGAAGGTTTTGATCTGACAAAAGAACAGGATAAAACAATAAAGTTGTTTATCGAATTTCTAAAAAGAAAAGATGTTGAAATCAGACTATTTGAGAGATTTTTGCATGGAAAAACCTATATTTTTGATGACAGGATTGTCATTGGCTCTTCTAACTTTACTGCTGCTGGATTAACAAGATATGGGGAATTAAATACATGGCAATTGAGGTCTCAGGCCGAATACACAAAAAGAGAATGGTTTGAAAAGTTTTGGTTAGAGTCAAGAGACTTTAAAGACGAGCTTATAGGGATATTGGAAAGTTCCAGATTCGGAAGCAAGGAATACTTGCCTTATGAAATCTATATCAAAACATTGTATGAATTGCAAAAAGAAGATATAAAAGAGGAGGATAAAAAGGAAAAACCAAGAGGTCTTCCGGAGACTAAGGTAAACTTAGCACAATTCCAAGATGATGCCATCGCAAGAATCTGGACAAGATTAAAGAAATATGGCGGTTGCATTGTCGCCGATTCTGTCGGATTAGGGAAGACATGGATTGCCAAAAAAATCCTTGAAAAAATTGGATATTATGAACGAAAAAACATTCTGATAATATGCCCCGCTCAATTGATGGGAATGTGGTCTCAAGAGATGAAAAAAATAGATGTTAAAGAAAACATATTATCTCAGGAAAATTTGGCATCAGAAAATTTCTTAGAAAAAGCAAAGAAAACTCTCGGCGGAAGATTTGATGATGTAGAATTGATAGTTGTTGATGAAAGTCACAATTTCAGAAATCCCTTGTCAAACAGATGGGAGAACTTCTTCACTTTGGTTAATGACAATATTGCTAAAAAAGGTAAAAAACCGTATATGCTTTTCTTGACAGCTACACCAATAAATAATACCCCTTGGGATTTGTATTGGCAGATTATGCTCTTAATTTTGATGGATAGGTCTTCATTTATTAAAGAAAATATTCCTGACCTATTCAAGTTCTTTAAGCAGGCAAAGGACAATCCCTCTTTACTAAATGACTTGTTAAATGAAATCTCAATAAGAAGAACTAGAGATTATATCATTGAAAATTATCCAGATGCATATATTCTTATTGAAAAGCCCAATGGAGAACGAAAGGAACAAAAGATAGTTTTTCCAGATAGGGTCTTGGAGAACATAAATTATCAATTAGACAAGGCTTACAAAGGAATGTATAAAGAAATCTCAGATACTATCACAGAAAAACTGACAATGGCTTATTATAATATATTAGAATACAGAAAAGAAGGATTGAAAACTGAAGAAGAAAGACTTGCATTAGGACGCATGATTGCTATTGGCGGAATTTTTAGAACAATTCTGCTTAAAAGATTGGAAAGCAGTGTTGACGCTTTCAGAAAGAGTATTTTTAACCATATAAGATTCTTAGAAGAACTAAAATCTCACCTGAAGTCTGGAAAACTGCTTACAAAACAAACATTTGTCAAATATGTAATGCGTGCAGATGAAGAAATAGGGGAAGAAGACTTAAGCGAAGTGTTGGAAAAATTTGAACTAAAAAGTTACAATACCGATAAGTTATTTAAAGACATAGACAAGGACATTAAACTTCTAAGCGAAATTCTCGAAAAAATAGATACTATCAAACCAGAAGATGACTCTAAATTAAAAGCTCTAAAAGAGAGGCTATTAAATCTGTCAA
Organism: Methanocellales archaeon; assembly: GCA_028715985.1. Lineage (NCBI taxonomy): Archaea > Methanobacteriati > Methanobacteriota > Methanomicrobia > Methanocellales > Methanocellales archaeon. The sequence continues at coordinate 13,867 of JAQUQR010000009.1, read as the reverse complement.
AAGATGGACAGGTCATCCTGTTTACGTATTATGCAGATACTTTAAATTACATTTATAATGAAATAATAAAAGACGAAAAATTCTCAAAGCTAAAAATTGAAGCAATTTCTAGTTCTGGTTTGACAAGCAAAAATCCCCAACAAAGAGAGAAAATTGTAGAAAAGTTGTTTAAAAAAGAGATTGACATCTTAATGAGTACTGATGTCTTGTCAGAAGGACAAAATCTTCAGACAGCTAAGTATCTCATTAATTATGATCTCCATTGGAATCCAACCAGAATGATCCAAAGAGCAGGCAGAATAGATAGAATTGGCTCTCCTTATGAAAAAATATTTGTATACAACTTCTTCCCAGAAGATGAGTTAGAAGGGCTATTAAAATTAGTTGAAATTCTGCAAAATAAAATTATTGACATTGACAAATCAGTAGGTTTGGATCAGACGATATTAGGGGAAGAAATACATCCTAAAGTATTTGGAGTTATTAGAAAAATTAAAGAAAAAGACTCTAGAGTGTTTGCAGAATTAGAGCAGGATGCTTTTGGTGGTGGTGAAAAATTTTATCAACCATTAAAAGATTTTCTGAAGAAAAGAGCTTTAGATGAACTAGAAAAAATACCCCATGGTGTTTTTAGCGGATTAAAGAAAGATCAAATTTCAGGCATATTTTTCTATTACAAATATGGTAATGATTTTCACTTCTGGTATTTGTATGATGTAAACACGGGCTCAATATTAACCAATAAGACCGAAATAATTGATTTCATATCGTGCAAACCAAATAAAGAAAGAGACATCCCTAACTTCTTTGAAAAGACATATGGTGTCAATAAAATAATAGTTGAGGATATAGAAAGAGCTTACAAAGAGATTGAGTTAAGCCAAACGCAAGACTCAAAATTGAAAGAATTGAGCAAATCTAGAAGTACTAAATTTGTAAAAAGTATGATAACTGAAATAGAATTACAAATTGATTCCTACCTTAATGAGTTCCCTGATGACGACTCTATAGAAAAATTCTGGGAACCTGTAAAGAATAAACTTATATCTATCCCTCCAACCAAGAAAAGACTGCAAGTATTAAGAAGAATCTGGAGGCAGTATAAAAAAGATAATGATTGGAAGGAAATGATTAAAGAACTAAGCAATTTCTTAATGGAAAAAGGAATATTCAAGAAAACAATTGTAGAACCTTTTGATAAATCAAAATTACAATTAATAACCATAGATTTTATTTCGTGATAAAATGACCTACCGATTTTCCCCATCATCATTGAGTTTGTTGAAGGAGTGCCCCAGATGCTTCTGGCTTCACTTTAACAAAAATATTAGACGGCCCTATGCACCATTTCCGTCTCTGCCGAGCGGAATGGATAAAATTCTCAAAGAGCATTTTGATAGATTTATTGAGAAAGGGGAGTTGCCGCCCGAGCTACAAGAGTTGAGCGGAGAGGTAACGCTATTTGAGGATAAAGAATTGCTTAACGTCTGGAGAAACAACTTTAGGGGCATTCAATGGATCGATGAGAAGAGAAATATTTTCATGGGTGCCGTTGACAACATCCTAAAGAAAGGGGATCTGCTCATCGTTTTGGATTACAAGACAAGAGGATATGCTGTAAGAGAGGATACCCACACGTATTATCAAGACCAAATGTATATCTATAACCTGCTTTTGCGTAAGAACGGTTATCAAACAGAAGATTACACCTATTTGCTGTTTTATCATCCGAATTAGATTGATGAGAACGGTAATGTGGATTTTCATGCTGACTTGATAAAGATTCAAGTCAACGTCAAAAATGCTGAGGAGATTTTCAAACGGGCAGTTGATGTGTTGGAAGGAGAGATGCCCGAACCGTCAGATGAGTGCGGGTTTTGTAAATGGGTCTATAAGTGCAATTGTGAGAGTGAAATAAAGTAAAATAAATAAGGTTTTCTCGTCCATCCGATCATCAGGTGAGAGCGTTTTAGGAAACTGAAAGCACAGCAAATCTTACCTATCTACTAGGTTAGATAAATCAGGATTTATTAATAGGTAGAAAAAGGTAGAGAAATGTTTAGTTGGATTGTCTTTCTTGCAGTATTTGCTGGCGTGCTGGCAAGAACAGGCGTCCCATATATTGTAAAATTGAAAAGCAATCCCAATCTGAAATGGGAGAACAAATACTTGCTTCCTGCTTTTGCTGGTTTTGCCTTGTCCCTCATTATGATGTTACTTATCCTGCCGGGCATCAGGCGAGGTGGGGTTATCTTTAATATTTTCTTTATTTAGCAACGTCATTTTGTATTATTTCTTTCAATCGGCGATAGAGGCGCTTTGTAAACGTTATCACTTTTTCTGCGTATGTTTTATCTAAGATCGTCCCATAATAAAGCATTCCATTTCTAAAATAGCGTAATTGATTTGCGAATTGCACATCCCGCTCATCAATGCCTATAACTCTCATATAGGCTACTTCTGCTTCATGAGCTCCATAACCAGAAGCATTATAGCCTTCCAAAAGCATTTTTGCCCTTATAAGTTCCATTAGAATGTCATAGCAGGATTTTACAAAAGTATTTGCATTAGTATCGTTTAATTTTATCTTCCCCATCATCTCTAATAAATTATTATAACCATTTTCAGATTCTTTAATCAGAAATTCTGCCCTCGATTTGTCTATACTTTGTTTTTTGACAATGTTCTCCCTTATGAGCTCATCAAATCTTCGTATCGCTTTCATAGCTCAACCCCCCCTGTGAGCATAATTCCATTGCATAAATTCTCCTTTAAATTCTTATGAATATTTTTGAATGAATCATAAACATTGATGTTTATTTTTCTTTCCAGCAATTCCTCATACTCTGTTACATCTATTTGCTTATCTTCCCTGTCAATTACAGCAATATCTATGTCAGAATTGATGAGGTCCTCTCCTCTTGCATAGCTTCCGAATAAGATTATTGTCGCTCCGGCAAACTCTTTTTCTAAAAAGTCGGCAAGCCCTGCTTCGTATATTTGCCTTAGATTGTCTGCCCTTTTTAATTGCATTACCCTGTGATTATCTCTGTTTAATTCAATGGACCACCTTTTTGTTTCCTTGTCCTGATCAAATTTGATCAGGCCCTCTTGTTCCAGTTTAGGCAGGGCTTTCATTACTGCCGGGGGCGATACATCTAAGAGGTTTGCAATCTGTCTTTGATTAAGGGTTATTCCCGCTTTTACAAACAAAAGCCTTAGAATCTCCTGTTGGAGGATCGTTAACTTGAGTTTATATATGTTTACCACAGTTAATAGACATTTACTTTAGTTTATATAACTTTCGGTTTTGTTTTAACCCCAACTGGAACTCTGATTTTACCTGACATAAGCCTTGGGAGGGGGCACGGATTCGGGATAAATTCCTTATAATTGTCTTATTGTGGTAAATTGTATCAAATAACTATAAAAAATCTTATGGGATAATCTTAATGGGTGATCATCAGGAATAATGACTTTCCGATTCTTCAAGTTTTTTGAGTTACTAGTGGTTGTGTATTACCTCATTCTTTTTGGATTACTGATAAATTCGAGTATAGAGAGCGAATATACCCGAAGGACAAGATGTGGGGCTTTTTTAGCCCCCATCCCCATTAATATAATATATCAAAAAAATGGGCAAATGAAATGAGCCATCAAATCAATGTTAGGTTTGGTTGCTATGCAATTGAAAACCCTTTTTCTTTTTATCGATTTAAAGAAGGCACCCATCTAAAAGGATTCGAGGTTTACCGACGACAGGAGGCGTAAGAAAATTTGGCTAACTCCTTATATGCGAACCTGCTCTAAAAGGATTTCCAATATCATTCCCCCATCCGATCATCGGTTTCGTGGGCTCCAATAAAAACATTTATTAGCTCACTCATCGAGGATAGAAGCTGTAGGTGATCATTAATGGCAGAGGATAACACTATTCTAGTAGGAAGTAAACCGGCAATGAATTATGTTCTCGCCGTAATCACACAGTTCAACAGTGGCTCAAAAAAAGTAATCGTGAGAAATAAATTCCTTCCTAAGATCAAGGTAAAGGATATCATATCAAGATTTCAACCGATATTCGGGGTACAGAAGGGGGACCAACCAACATCTCAGCGATAGAGATCAACCTCGCTTAGGGGAGGGAGAGAAAAAGATGGGACCACGAATAATCTGTTTTGACTTGGAAGGCCCTTTATCACCTCAGGACAATGCATATGAGGTCCTATCTCTGGCTGAAAATGGAGAGAAGATATTTGAGGTCATCAGCAAATACGATGACATAATAGCACTTGAGGGCAGGGATGGCTATGAGCCCGGCGATACCCTTGCGTTAATAGTGCCATTTTTGTTGCTCAATGGAGTCTCAGAGAAAGATATAGAGGATATATCGAAAAGGGCAAAGATCGTTGATGGAGCCAAAGAGTTGGTGTCAACACTTCAGCATGAGGGTTGGAAGACGTACATCATCTCAACAAGCTATGAGCAGCACGCCCGCCAAATAGGTGCAAAGCTAAACGTTCCAAGGGATGATATCACCTGCACAAAGCTTTCATTGGAGGAGTTAAAGGCGAATGTGGGGGATTTGGATGTGATAGAACATGCTGAGAGAGAGATCATCCGACTTTATCCACATATGGAGGATCATAAAAGAGTTGTCAAGATCTTAGACCGATTCTTTTTTGAGGAGCTTCCGAAGACTGGCTACGGAAACGTCCTAGAAAGAGTGCGAGTGGTTGGAGGGGAGAGAAAAGTCCAGGCCCTATATAAAATAGCTAAAGAGAACAAAGCCAAGCTGAGAGATATGGTAGTAGTTGGAGATAGCATTACGGACTACAAGATGTTAAAAGAGGCAAGAGAGCACGGCGGATTGGCGGTTGTCTTCAATGGGAATGAATATGCGATTCCCTATGCAAGCATAGGTCTGGCATCCTTGGACATGCGGTTTTTGCATCCGGTGTTGAGAGCTTTTGATAAAAGAGAGCGTCTGATTGGAATCGTCAAATCTTGGGAAACAGAACGGGATAGGTTTGAAAAGGATCCAGAGAGCATTCTAGATGAGCTAATCACACCTGAGATCAAAGATTTTCTGATGGAGTCGGGCCAGATACTTCCCTACTTCCATTACCTGGAGGACAAAGGGAATTTAGACGAGGTGGTCAAGATACACAAGAGATTTAGAAATCTTGTGAGAGGGGAGGCGGCAAAACTGGGGTGAAAAAACATGGATGTGTTCGGTCTTGGAGCGTTGAACTATGATAAGCTGTATGTCGTCACTAAAATAGCAAAAGCAGGAGAAGAGGTTGGAATCAAAGAGGTGAGAGAGTCTCCTGGCGGCTCTGCGGCAAATACAATCTTTGGATTGGCAAGGGTGGGAGTCAAAACAGGATTTGTGGGGGTGGTAGGCAACGATGAAGAAGGGGGGGTCATCTTAAGAGACCTTGCAAATGAGGGCGTTGATATAAACAGAATAAAGGTACTGAAGGGTAACAGCGGCCTAGCCATAGGACTTGTGGATGACGAAGGGGAGAGATCGCTTTACATTTACCCGGGCGTCAATGATGAATTTGATGTGAGCGATGTTGATGTTGAGTATATGGGGGAGGCAAAATTCCTGCATATGAGTTCCTTCGTAGACAGAAGACAACTGGAGATGCAGATATCGCTAATCGAGCGTATAAAAACGGGAGTGAGCTTCAATCCTGGCATGTCATGCTCCAAGTTTTCCTTGGAGACCTTACAGCCCATTATCGAAAAAAGTGAGGTGATTTTTGTAAACTACGAGGAGATGGGGGCGCTTACAAATTCTGATTATGAAGAGGGGTCAAAGCTATTGCTGGAGCTGGGCACCAGGACAGTCGCAACTACCCTTGGTAGAAGGGGATGTTATGTAACAAATGGCAAAAGTGCACACCTGATCTCCTCCTGCAAAACAAGGGTTGTCGACACCACGGGAGCTGGTGATGCTTTCGCTGCTGGTTTTTTATACGGCTTGCTGGGTGGAGAGGATATCCATAATTGCGGAAAGATGGGAAACTTTTTCGCAGCTAGATGCATCAGCGAATACGGTGCAAGAAAAGGGTTGCCCCATAAGAGGGATTTAGAGATTGCGTTTCCCAAGCGGTAGCTTTCGAATAAAGTTAATCACCCATTAACTTTCAGGGTTTCACAAATGTTAACAGCATGATCTTCTCAATCCACGGCGAAGCTGAATTACTCTTTTAGGAAGGTGATGTCAGGAATATTATGCCATCTATGGAGCCGTCATTATCTAACGTACAATGCTAGAAAAATGCTTCAACAAATCGTCCCGCTTAATAGCATGCAACCTGCTCTTTATCAGCTCCCTTAACTCGTCTATTTGTCCCTTCTTTGCGCATATCAGAGCAAGTTGGTCTCTCCACTGTCTCCAGGGGGGATACATGCCCAATCGCTGAACGATTGCATCTAGTCCACATTCTACATCCCCCAACTTATCGATTTTATTGACTGCAATAACCACATCAAGATCAAGATCATGTAAAAAATGGAAAAACTCAACGTCGATGGGCATTTCATTCCTCATGCTCCATCGGTCCACTAAATCGACGAAAGACCCTGCATCGATGACTTGTACGGCAAGCAAAATTCGATCTGAATGCTCTTCTAAGTAGCGAATGATGGAGCTTTTGATTTGCTCGTTTTTCTGCTTTTGTACCCCATGCATGAACCCAAACCCAGGCATGTCAGTGAGGAGCAAATCATCCAAAAAGAACTGATTGGGCTTGAGCGTTACTCCAGGCTTCCTTCCAACCCGAACTTTCTTACCGATCAATTGACGGAGAAGGGTGGATTTACCTACATTTGAGCGTCCAAGGAATATGATTTCTTGCCCTGTTCTATTACTGCTATTACTAAGGCCACATACCATAATATGCGCTCAACATTATTACGATGGCTGCCACAAGAATGCCCATGATAAAAACTGCTTTTGGACTGATTGCGATTGCGGTTTTTTCCACATCATAATATCTCATCAAACCCGCAGAGGACATTAAACCGCTTTTGGATTCCTTTTTCTTGGCCATGAAATCTACCTCTCAACAACATCCACCTTAATAAGTTCCACCGTTTTTTTACCCACTTCCGTCAACTTTAGATTATCGTCAACTCTCTCGACGAACTGTTTCTGGATTAATCGGTTTATTGCCTCTTTCACTATATGGCGCGATGACGCTAGTCCAACCCCCATCATACATCTTATTATCTCTTCATCAGCATGGCATTCAGCTACAAGTCGTAAAACACCGGCTTCTGTCTTTCCCAACATAAATCCGTTCTTCATGATGACTCTATGCCTCCTTTAACTAAAGATAGTCTTTTTAGTACTTATATTTTGGGTATAAAACCAATACATTTATCTACTATAAAAGCATAATACTAAAGTAGATAAAGATATGAGATAAATAAGGTATATGTAAAAAGCATATATTAGAAGGGGTGGAAATTTCCTCCATTTCTGTATCACATCTCAACAATCCACCCCTGACTCAGGATGTATCATACATAAAACGTCTTATCCTAATACGATAAATAGGAAAGGGGCGTTGCGCCGCGCGCCCATAAAAACCCAGAGTGGGTGTCACCTCCCTATCCCCTTCAAACTCTCGTCTTTTCTCTCTGGGTTGTGAAAAGCGTGCGGCCTAAATTAAACTTTTTGATGTTCTGATATGATCTTTAGTCGTAGTTATTCTATATTTCTTGATTTTATGCAAAGCTTGTGAAGCGGAAAAGTTTTAATCTGCGATAACCTATTTAATTCGTCCTCATGACTCATGAACACATCATCTTGGGTAGCATCATATATGGCGATGATTTTGATGTGATAGAAGGATATTTGGTCATCAAAGACGGGATAGTTAGTGAGGTCGCCACCGGAGAAGTGGATTCCGTCTTAAAAGGAATTATCGCCCCGGCATTTATAAACGCACATACACACATCGGCGATTCTGTCGCAAAGGATGTAAATTTTGATTCTCTGGAGGCATTGGTTTCGCCCGGCGGACTGAAACACAAAATCTTATCAGAAACGCCAAAAGATGAACTAGTTTCATCTATGAGGTCAAGCTTATTGGACATGAGATGTTGCGGTACCGCCGCATTTGCCGATTTTAGGGAGGGGGGTGTAACCGGGGTGCTTGCCCTGAAAGAGGCTTGCATAAGAGGGGTAAAACCGATCGTCTTGGGTCGCCCAGACGGCGATGTTGAAAGAATTCTAAAAATCACAGACGGCATTGGCATGAGTAGCATTAACGACCACCCTTGGGATTATCTGGAGATGTTGGCAGAGCTGACGAGAAAGGAGGATAAGCTGTTTGCGATACATGCAGGTGAGGCAAATAGTGCAGATATTGACGACGCATTGAAATTGGACCCGGATTTCTTGGTTCACCTAACTCATGCAGATCGTAAAAATCTCAAGATGGTCGCCGATAAGAATATACCCGTGGTAGTCTGCCCTCGATCGAACTTCGTAACAGGTGTCGGATGTTCATGGACGAGACCGCCGATCGAGATGATGATCGAGTTAGGTATAACTGTAGCGATAGGAACTGACAACGTAATGCTTAATTCAGTTAATATGTTCTCTGAGATTGAATTCGTGGCAAAAGCATTTTTAAGGGATGACAGACAAGTATTTACGCTCTGCACTCTTAATGGGGCAAAGGCATTAGGTCTTGAGGCTGGAATGGGTTCGATCGTTGAGGACAAAACAGCACACATAATGATCGTCAACGGTGAATCAAACAACATGAGGGGTGTGAGGAATCCCATAAGTGGTATCGTAAGACGGGCAAGGCCCGATGACATAATTGCGGTGATTGAAGGGGAAAAGATTTATACACAAAAGGATCACAATCGACAGGATGTATGCGGATAAGATAAGAAAGCGATGCTTCCTTTCAGGTTGTTTTTCAACATGTAACAGGTGTATATTGTTTATATATTTACTCCATGAACAAGGACAAAGGAAGTAAGAGTGTCAAATAAAGGGCTAATAAAGGGGGTGCATTTTTCACGCGAGGGTCTGCTACCGAAATCATTAATTCTGCAGAGGAATTATGAAGTAGATCTGTAATGATTGTTATGCTTGAAAAAACATATCTTTAAAAACCCTTAGGAAAAAAGTTTGATATAAAAAGGTCATAAGAAAACCACCAGTTTCGGTGACCGTCTTACATAACATAGTAGGGGTAGATAATGTCAATAAAAGTCAAAGATATAATGATAAAAGATGTTGTATGCGCAACCGTTCCAGGGTCAAGAGACGATGTCTTAAAAATACTGAAGAGTGAGCGCGTTTCTGGGGTTCCGGTGATCAAGAACAGAAAATTGGTCGGAATAGTGACCAGAACAGACTTACTCAAACATCCGGATGAAGAGCAGCTTGCGCTGATAATGACCAGAGACCTCATTACGATCTCCCCAGAATGCAATATATCTGATGCAGCAAAAGCGATTCTTAGAGGAAACATACGGCGATTGCCTGTTGTAATCGACGATGCGCTTATAGGAATTCTGACTGTTGCCGACCTAGTAGGAGCCATCGCCAACATGGACCTAAAAGACTCGATCGAAGCGTATGTTCAGTCTGAGTTGGTTGCAATTTGGGAGGGCACCCCCATACCAGTTGTCATGGATATTCTGCGATTGAGCAATCAGGAGGCTTCGCCAGTGCTTAATTCAAAGGGGGAGCTGGTCGGCATCATAACCGAAAGAGATCTGCTTGATGTAAGCGAGATCGAGGATTCGGTTGAAAAATCTGACATGTCGGCCGCATCTGACGGGGATGCGTGGGCATGGGAGAGCATGAGGGATACGATGAACCTCTATTATAGTGTCTCACGCATAAAGCTACCAGAAGTTCCGGTAAAAGATGTAATGATCAAAGATGTCATAAAAGCATTTCGTCGGTCAGAAATCAGCGATTGCGCAAAAAAGATGCGTCGTAACCGAGTTGATCAAATTCCGGTAGTGACAGCGCACAACAAGCTAGAGGGGCTACTTCTAGACAAGAATTTGATCAAAATTTTGATCAAGTGATCGCGATGGACAAATACGAGAGGGTCATAGAGCTGGCAAAGCGACGGGGGTTTCTCTGGCCATCTTTTGAGATTTATGGTTCTACTGCTGGATTTTGGGATTTTGGACCCTTGGGAGCTACCCTGAAGAGAAGGATCAAGGAGACATGGCGCGATTTCTATGTAATAAGAGAGGGGTTCTATGAGATCGAAACGCCGACGATGAATATAGAAGAGGTGTTTGTTGCATCTGGACATGTGGACAATTTTACTGATTTGATGGTCGAGTGTAAAAAATGTGGGGAGGCGTTTAAAGTAGATTTGGCCCTTGAAAAATGTCCAGAATGTGGTGGTTCGCTTGGCGATGCATATGCATTTAACCTGATGTTTAAAACCTCCATTGGACCGGGTTCCAAAAGAATTGGATATCTCCGGCCAGAGACTGCACAGGGAATGTTCGTCGATTTTCATCGAATGTTAAGGTTTTACAGGGATAGACTTCCATTTGGTGTTGCACAAATAGGAAAGGTTTATCGAAATGAGATATCGCCCAGACAAGGTACCCTACGCCTAAGGGAATTCACGATAGCTGAGGTCGAGATTTTCATAGATCCCGAAATGAATGAGCATCCGCGCTTTGACGAAGTCAAGGATACCATGCTGCGATTACATCCTGCGCAGGCTATCAATAGTTGCAATCTGGATATCTCCGTAAAAGATGCAGTCGAAAAAGGAATCATAAAACACCAAGTAATGGGATACCATATTGCATTGATCCAGCAGTTTTTACTTAAAATCGGACTTTCGCCGGAAAAAATCAGGTTTAGGCAACATAAAAAAGAAGAAATGGCCCATTATGCAAGTGATTGCTGGGATGCTGAGGCACTAACAGACAGATTTGGGTGGACCGAGATAGTTGGCATTGCCAATAGAGGGGACTACGATCTTAAAGCTCACGCAAAGCACAGCCAAACCGAAATGACCGTTTTCACCCCATATGAGCAACCCATAATGAGGGAAAGAACGATTATAAAACCAAACGTAAGTGCCATAGGACGCAAATTCAAGGACCGGGCAGCTAAAATCATAGAGGCACTCAGAGCACTAAGTCCAGATCAATTCAAAGAAGGTGTGATTCAAGTTGGGGATGAGATAATTCCTCTTACAAAGGATTTGGTCGAATATGAGCGCGTTCAGGAAGAGATATGCGGAGAGGGAATCATACCACATGTCATTGAGCCTTCGTATGGCATCGATCGGATCGTTTACGTATTGTTAGAGCATTCTTTTGAGGAGGAGACCGTAGAAAGTGAGAAGAGGGTGGTTCTCCGTCTTCCCCCCAATATTGCGCCAGTGCAAGGAGCCGTATTACCACTACTCTCAAGGGATGGTTTGGACAAGAGAGCGAGGGAGATAGAGAGCTCCTTACGCAAAAGCGGATTTCTGATCGACTATGACGAATCCGGCACGATCGGGCGAAGATATAGACGCCATGATGAGATCGGAACGCCCTTTGCCATAACCATAGATCACCAGACGTTGGAGGACGATACCGTAACCATCCGAGAGAGGGACTCAATGAAACAGATACGGGTTCCTATCGAAGACCTTTCTAGCGTGATGAAGAAGTTGATCGCTGGGGAGGCTATATTTGAAAATGTTGGAGTGTTGATCTGATTGATTATACGTATCAACAGTGTTTATGTTTAAAGTGGTACGTCCCCTAGGAGCGTATAGCACTACACAATACAATATAGTTTCCTTGGCAGGTTTGGATTATAAACAACCTATTGCTTGCGCTTGCGATCGCCATGATCGCCACACTAAGCTAGATGGCGTGGCGTGACATCAGCTTAGTTCCCTTATGATAAGAGTTTTATCCAGAAGAGCGTATTGACGTCTTTTCATCTTAAAATCCAAAAATCAAGTAATTATTTATGTTTACGGACCATATTTTTCTTTGATGGCGAGTAAATACGTGTCTCATCCACTGATCCGACCGGAAACGGTGGAAGAACGATTGTACCAGCAAAACATCCTCAATACATGTTTAGAGCATAATACGCTGGTCATACTTCCAACCGCCTTGGGCAAGACAGTTATATCTCTCTTAGTGGCAGCCCACAGGCTTAGTATTCATCCTTTGAAAAAGATCTTGGTCCTCGCGCCCACGAGACCACTGGTTTTACAGCATCACGATAGTTTCAGAAGATTTCTCCTCATCGATGATTTCGAGGTTTTGACCGGCAAAGTGGCGCCTAAAAAAAGAGTTGAATTATGGAAAAATGCACAAATCATCTTTGCAACGCCACAGCTTATAAGAAACGATGTTGTTGGCGGTCGCTATGATTTTGGCGATGTCTGTCTCATCGTATTCGATGAAGCTCACAGAGCCAGAAAAAAATATGCATACAACCAAATTGCAGAGACATATATGGATCAGTGCATCGATCCGCTCATCTTGGCATTGACTGCTTCCCCTGGGCAAGACAGAACGGTGATCAGGGGGACGTATGAGAGCTTGTTCATCAATGCCATAGAATATAGATCTAAAGAGGATGATGATGTAAAACCATACATCCACCCCCTGACGATGAGTTGGCAAAAAGTGGAGTTGCCCAAGGAGTATAAGGAGATTGGGGATGTCTTGGTGGGCATGCTCAATAGCGAGATAAAAAAACTACAATCTATGGGATTGTTGACATACAAGAAAACAAAATACATCAGCAAAAGGGACTTGTTGATACTGGGTCAAAGGCTGAGGGCTAATCTAAACCGAGACAAAAGGCAAGGGAGCGTATACACCGCCATCATACTTCAAGCTGCAGCGATATCTCTCTCACACGCTATCGAAGTTCTGACGACACAGGACATAGAAGTATTGCACAAATTTCTAAAAAGCATACAGGATAAAGCCAAGAGAGATGTTAAGTTTGCAAGAAGGGTCACAAGGCTCCAAGGCTTTTCGGTGTTGACGGAACTAGTGAAAAAATACTTGAATATAGATCATCCAAAGCAGGAAAAGCTGAGACAGGCGATAATGAGCGAATTGTCACAGAACCCCAAATCAAAGATCATCGTTTTTACTCAGTTTAGGGATACCGCGACGAAGATCGTTCACAGCCTGAAAGAGGTGGAACTGGCGAGACCAATAAGATTTGTGGGTCAGGCTTCCAAGCAACATGACCCGGGGCTTACGCAGGACGAGCAGTCCCACATACTTCGAGAATTTCAGAGTGGTACATACAACATATTGGTAGCAACAAGCATTGCAGAGGAGGGACTGGATATACCGTCAGTAGATTTTGTCATTTTTTACGAACCCGTCCCCAGCGAGATCAGACTTATCCAAAGGATGGGTAGGACGGCTCGAAGGGGTTTTGGAAGGGTTAAGATATTGATTACTGAGGGGACGGCAGATGAAACCTATTATTGGGCTAGTATGGCCAAGGAGAAGAAGATGAGAAAGATAGTTGCGAGTTTGAGTGAGGAGCTGGCAGGATTGGGGGTGGCCCCACAAAAGCAAAGCTTTTTAGGTAAATTTTGATGTTAATAAATTAAGTCATATAAATTAAGTCATCGATAGAGGTGGTCTTCATTGAATTGGGGGTTACATTTGACTTTATATGGTTGGATTTGATTGTGGTCTGTGATTTAAGATAGGACATATACAAGATATAAGATTTGGCCTTGTAGAAAACCTCTATCCGAATGAACATAAATGCTCTCCTGACTGCTCTATCGATATCGTATTGTATATCACCAGCTTGATCTCCTTGACCAGATTCCTATGCTTTCTGGCTTTCAGA